>CASFRQ010000110.1 GCA_949296785.1 uncultured Alphaproteobacteria bacterium | reverse complement strand
GCAGATTTCTACTTGGGCTTAGGGAAGTTTCAAGAATTTTTTCCCGGAGAAGGAAAGGGCTTTCTTTTTTCCTCTAAAAAAATGCAAAGAGATATACGGAAAGAAGAGGCTCTCTAAAAATAAAATAAAGGTAAATAAGAACGGGAAGAGTCCATATAAAGAAAGCAGTCCCAAAAGAGTACAAACCCGTTATAGTTGCCAGGGCGGCGCAAAAAACGCGTACTTTTTGCAAGGCGGCGTTTTGAAATTTCCCGGAAAGAAAAACCGTCAAGCCGTAAGCAAGAAGAGGCAGCAGAAACAAAACAAAAATGAAAGGGTAATACTGCCAATTAAGATCTTTAAAGGAGTTTATATCTTCAGGGAGCTTTTTCACCAGATTCATGCAGGTAAAACTGGAAAATGGAACGCTTATCAAATAAAGTAAAACGGCCTTTTTTTGTTTTTTCTTTAACACAGACAGTAAATAAGCAGGAGAAAAATATTTCAAAGTCATTTTGAGCCTTTCTTAAACTATTTTGCAAAAAAATGTTTTTATTCTTAGAAAACGGCGAAAATCACGGTAAAAAAGAGCACCAACAGAGAAAGGGCAAGATAACAGACAAGCGCGGCGGCCAACGGCATGACAACCAACCCTTCCAAAGTTAAAATAAATGTAAAAAAGCGCAGGCTTGTTTTTACCCAAGATACTTCGTATTTGCCAGCAAAAGATTTGGATATCAGGAAGAAGCAAAAAGGTATCAGAAGCAAAAGAACATAAAAAAAGTAAACATTTAAATCCACAGACGGCAGAGGAGGCAAATCTTTTTTTATGTTTTCCATAATCGGACTGTATAGAAAAATAACGGTATAAGGACATAAAAAACAACTTGCGAGAAAAAGCTTGAGAAGAGTTTTTTCCCTTTTTTTGAGGAAAGATGAAAATTTATCTTTTAAAGAAAGAATGTACTTTATCATTTTTTATAAGTGTTTCCGTCTTAGCTGAATTTTTTCCAGAATACTCTTTCTCAAATTAAAAAACAAGAGCTTTATGGAAAAAATTCAATAAAAGCTTGTGACTGTCTATTCCTTTATGATATATACTTAAAATAGAAAAGGAGAATTGAGATGTCTGTGTTTAAAAGGTATGTGATTGTCATGGTTTTGTTTGTTTTGTTTATCCTTTTTGCCGGCGCCGCCCTTTGGTGGGCGAAAGGGGCAAGAGGGCTTGTTACCCCGCCTGAGATAGATGAAGCCAGTCCGGTGGACAGGGTTGTGATTTTAAAAAAGGAGCGTCGGCTTTTATTGATGTCCGGGGAAAAGATTGCGCAGGAGTATAGGATTTCATTGGGACCTCATCCGGAAGGGCATAAGATGCAGGAGGGGGACGGCAAAACGCCGGAAGGAATATACAAAATTTCCGGACGGAATCCGAAAAGTGCATACCATCTTTCGTTGAGAATTTCCTATCCGAATGAGGCGGATAAGAAACAGGCAGCGGAAAGAGGCGTTTCCCCGGGCGGGGATATTATGATACACGGCTTGCCTAATAAAATGTTTTTCCTAAAAAAATGGGGAAGGGCTTTATTGCCGAAAGATTGGACAGCCGGCTGCATCGCCGTGACGGATGAGGAAATTGAGGAAATTTGGCGTCTGGTGAAAAACGGAACGGTTGTTGATCTGAGGCCATAGTTTTGACTTGAATCCGGAACAGTGAAGACGGATCGTTTTTTGTGGATTAAACTCTGAAAAAGGGTTGGGTTTTTCTTAAGGAGGGCCTCAGTTTTTCGTCTGCCCCCAAAGGGTGGTGTCGGAATGCCGGGTGAGGCGTAAAAAACAAAAAGCTTTTTCGGCGAGTGGCATCAAGGAAATAATTAAAAAGAGAATAATTGAAAAGCGACAGTCTGTTTTTTTATTTTTTGAACAGGAGTGAAGAAGAGGACTTTTGAAGGCGATAAAGGAAAAACGAATCACGAAAGGATGCACCTGTCGTGTAAAGAGGGTGTAACAAAGAAGAAAAAAGAATCCGAATGTTTGATGGAGGAAGAATAAAAAATGGGAAAAACATCTTATTTTTATAGTTTATTTTTATCCGGAACAGAACAAAGAGTCCGAGCGTACCGTTATTATTTGAGCCTCTCCAAAGTAAAAAGGAGATTCTCTTCTTTTTGGGCTTTTGTTTTGGGAAGTTTTTATTTTTTGGCCTGCGGTAGTTTTTGGCAGGCGTTGATTTTCGGTTGTTTGGAATGGATAGGCTGCTTTGTTTTGGCAAAGCCTTTTTTATTTTGGGATGATTCTTTGGGAGGGGATTTCTGGGCTTTCCTTCTGTCTGTCCATTTGGTAATGGCTGTTTTGGCGCCTTTTTTGATACAAAAATATCGGCGCCGATATGTGGAAAAGTTTGGTTTGGCAAACAGTCGGGCAGAGGGTATTTCTTATTTTTATATTTCTGAAAAGCGTGTTTTTTGGCTGTCTTTGCTGTCCTTCGGCATTTACAACATATATTGGAATTACAGGCAGTGGAAGGAAGTCCGAGAAAAAACAGGCGAGGATATTTTACCGCTCTGGCGCGGAATTTTTAACGCTTTCTGGCTGGTATCTCTTGGAAAAAGGGCTGGTTGCAGTTTAAGACAGTCGGGCGCGGATGAAAAAGTGCAAAAACAAACCGTCCGATATGCGGCGAGAAGCGTCTGTTTATGGGTGATTGATTTTATTTTTGTTTTCTTTTTGATTGATTTTTTATCCTCTCTTATGGAAACGGAAGATGAATCTTTACTAATTTTATATGTAGTAAAATATTTCTATTTAAAGATAGCATTGGCTGCTTTTTTCCTGATTTGGTCCATCTTTTGCCGGATTGGTTTTTCATTGTGTCTGGCTGGTATCCAGAAACAAATCAATTCCTATGTTAAAAATGTTTTTCCTGATAAACAGGAACAAAGGTTGAATTTAAGTGCGGTATTATGGATTGTTTTGGGCGCGGCTCTTTTTGCCGTAAGGGGAAAGGCTTTTTATTTTTCGTCGGTTATGTTTCTTTATTATTCTCTTCTCGGGCTTGATTTTCCAAAACAATTGGAAGACGGGGCATGGAAAAAAATCTACACAACTCTTTATGTCCGTTGGATTGGCCCGTACCAGTATTGTGAAAAGAACTATCCCGGTACGGTCGGGCTCTATTACAATGCTTTTGCCAAACAGGAGGAGGAAAGTATTGCTTTAATACAGTCGTTTTTAACTCAAAGAGGAAAAGATTTGATTGAAGAGGTTAATAAAGCAGCCGCTTCTTCAGAAGAAATCCGAGAAATGTTTGAAAAAAACAAAAAGTGGACATTGCTTCTTATCAATTTGGCAAACCTCCATCAACAGACGGGTCTTCCTATTGAGGAAATTCCATGGGATGAAAAGTATAAAGAGACTCTTGCCTGGGATGATAAAGCTTACTGTGAAGGGCTCAGCCTTCATGCGGACTTTATTTTGGGATATAAAAAGGAACTGCTTGATTATTGGAAAATGAGCTTATGGGTATTGAAACTATAATCTAATCCGTTTTTTCTGTCGGCCTATAAAAAGCAAACGGCGATATTTTTTGGAAAAGTTTTTTATAGAGTATATTTTGTTTGTGGCGGATTTTTCGGGACGGCGTATAAAAATCTTGAAAAAAAATACGGATTTTTGATATATTTAAAACATCCATTCCTTCCGGTTAAATAAAAAAAGGAAGGGACTTAAAACCACGGGGGAAAAAGGAAAATGTCGGAGGAAAAAAACGGGCGGCAATGTGCTCCGTATTTGCTGATAACAAAGAGAAAACTGTTTTTCTTTTCTTTTTTCAGTTTGGGGTTGTTCAGGTGTTATTGGACCTATAAAAACTGGTCGGCGATTCGATTGGCCGAAAAGGATGAAAGAATTTATCCTTTTTTCAGAAGCTGGTTGTTTGGCTTTTTATGGATTTTTCCTTTATTGGAATATATAGGTAAAGATTGCGGCGGTAAAAAACATTTTTCCTTTTTTTATACAGTCAGCAGTGTGGGATATTGGCTGTTGGACATTTTTTTTCTGAGCTTGGTTGTTTTTACCGCCAGAAGGGTTTTTTCATTGGATATCCTCCCGCTTTTTTTGATGTTTTTGGAAATGGTTGTTTTAAATGGTGTTTTGAGTTTTTTACTCTTTCCCGCACAACAAAGAATAAATGAAGCAACGGGTTTTGAAGGGAAAAAACTTGTATCGGAAAAAACGGGGGTTTCTGCGGGAGAGGTTGTTTTTTCCGTTGGGTTCATTGCTGGTTTTATTTTGCCGGCTTTGTTCTTTTTCAATGCTTTGTATTTCGGTTATTATAAAAAACCGGTTGAAGAGGTGAAAAGTACGGTTCCGACGGTAGCGGAAAGCATGCAGGAATCCAGGGAAATTATTTTTGCTCTTTTATACCGGTATCAGCGCGGGTATAAAGATTTTTGCAAGGAGGCCGGCTTTGAGTTGAAGAAGTATCCGCCTGTTTTTCAAGAAGAATTTAAGGAAGAGTTGGAATACTTGAATCGTCGTTTTGAAGCGCAAGGAAGTTCAATGGAGAAAGTTTTGGATGATATGCAAAATGTTCTCGGGCCGGTTATCCAATCGGCGATACAGCAGGAAATGTCTTCTTTAAGAAAAGACCTTTTGGAACAATCGGAACGAAGAAAAGAGGGTCTCTTTCTTTTTTTTGATGTGGATACGGATGAGCTTTTGATTAAAGAAGGCCAAATGCCGATGATGTATGTGTGTCGGGCTTGGGATGAACTGGCCGCACAGTTTCTTTCCCAGGAAAACACAGTTAAAAAAAGCTTTCAAAAACATGTACTGGCTTTTTAAACTAAAGTTAAAGTGAAAAAGATGTTTTTTCATGGATAAAAACAACCAGTTGATAAGGGGCGGCAGTTGATCGGGGAAGTTGTCGGCGGCCGAGTCTGATCTACAGCCTTTCACGAAAAAACAAATTGGCAAGGCGAAACGGTCTTCCTTACTTAGGTTGTCAGGCATATTTCTAAAGTCTTTTGGGAGAGCTTTAAGCGTCCGAACGACGGCAGGCAAGCTTAAGGATTCTGGTATGCAAATCTTCATAAAGATTTCAGTAAATTTAAGGCGAGTGTTCCGTCGGAAGCTTTTTTAAGGCAACGTATGTTGTGTGGTAAGAAGAGAATAAAGGATGATGAAAAGAGTTTCGGCTGAAGAACGCAAGGTAAGTAAAACTGCCGACTGATGACGGGACTTTCATCGCCGTTTTTCATCTGTCTTTTTTTTTCATTATTTTTCCTGTTGCCGGGTATTTGAGTATTCGCTTTTGACAACCGCTTTATCGGTTCTTTTTTGGAAATTGTCGGAGCCCTAGGGCAAAATCAAAGGATACCTTCCTTCAATTCTGTAATATTTTCCTTCGCCATTTTCACGGGCATGACTGGAAAATAAGGTGAAGTAATAGACATTAAATTCCCTTGTGCGAAATAAATTGTTCTGGGCGATAAATCTTTGCACTTCATCCATGGAGGTCCCGTTCAACTTTGCGATGGCAACATGCGCGTGAAATTTAAACCTGTCCGGTTGTATGCCGTATTTTGTCGTAATCCTTTCTAATTTTGAATTTAACGCATCCAAGGCTTGATAATGCGATACACCGACCCAGAGGTGATGCGGCTGCAATCCGGTGGCAAAATATCCGACTTGTGTCAGTGCAAGGTTAAAAGCAGGAGAACGGATATTGTAAAATTCATGACTCAGGTCAAAAAGGAGAGGCTCTTCCACATTCCCGATAAAACATAAGTTCAGATGAAGCTTCTCTTCCGGTACCCAGCGGGCGTTCGGCACGCCGCCGCGCAGAGAATAAACATGCTCCCGGACATCGTCTGGCAACTCCAGCCCCGCAAACAATCGTATCATTCCTTCTCCCTTCTTCCTTTTCTTGACTTTTCCTCTTTTTATTTTATACTACACGGAAACAAAAGAAAAGGTAAAAATAAAGATGGCAAAATTGAAAATTTTTGAATATCCGGAGGAAGTTTTGCGCGCAAGGGCCGAGGAAGTTCCCTCCGTTGATGATGAAATCAGAAAGATTTTGTCCGATATGCTGGAAACGATGTATGTTTCAGACGGCGTGGGATTGGCCGGCAATCAGGTAGGACTGTTAAAAAGGTTGGTGGTGATAGATGTTTCCGGTAATCCGGACAAACCGGAACCGGTGAAGCTGGTGAATCCGAAGATTGTCTGGCACGGTGAAGAAACGGCGGAGCATGACGAAGGGTGTCTTTCCGTGCCGGGCCAGTATGCCTGCGTCAAGAGATTTAAAGAGGTGGAGGTTCTTTTCCTGGACGAAACGGGAACGGAGAGACGGATAAAAGCTTCCGGCCTTTTGGCGGTGGCTTTGCAACATGAAATTGACCATTTGGACGGCAAGCTCTTTATTGATTACTTGTCTTCTTTAAAAAGGAATATCCTTATTCGGAAACTGAAAAAAGACAGACGGTTGTCCGGGCAGGGCAATCTCAAAGAGAGGGAGGATTAAACGGCCGTTTCGGCTTGTCTGTCCATCGGTTGAGAAAATGCCAATTGCTTTTTACGGATATGTTTGACGGTTGCTTTTTTATCTTGTTCGTATGTCCGTTTTCGCCTGTTTGAAAAGCCTCTTTACAGTCCATGACGGCTTGGCTCGGATATGTGGCGATGTGCTTCAAAATCTGTGGAAAAAAAGTTTTTCTTACAGAGCGCGGGACAGAAAGGGGCTTTTTGCAAGGCTTTGGAAACAAAGAGAGTTTTCTCTAGAAGAGGCGAAGAAGGGGACTTTTGAAAAGAGACTGAAAAGAAAGGAACTTCCTGCAAGGATTCGGAAAAAAGGTGCTTTCACTAAGAGAGGCGGAAAAAGGAAAGGGTTCCCTCAAAGAGGTATTTGATCCGAAAAGTTTTTTTATTTTATTAAGGAAAAGGCAAACAGATGGAAAAATTAAAAATCATTTTTATGGGAACGCCGGATTTTTCTGTTCCCGTTCTGCAAGCTTTGGCGGAAAATCATGAAGTTTTAGCTGTTTATACGCAGCCGCCGAAACCCGTGGGAAGAGGCGGTAAACTGACAAAATCTCCTGTACAGGCGAAAGCGGAGGAACTGGGGATTCCGGTTTTGACGCCAAAGTCTTTGAAAAAAGAACAGGCGCAGGAACAAATGCGCTCTTTCGGAGCGGATATCGGGATTGTGGCGGCTTATGGTCTGATTTTGCCTCAGGCGGTTTTGGACATCTTTCCGAAAGGATGTATAAATGTCCACGCGTCCTTGCTTCCCAGGTGGAGGGGCGCCGCGCCGATTCAAAGGGCTCTTATCGCCGGGGATGCTCAAACAGGTATTACGATTATGCAAATGGACGCCGGGCTGGATACGGGCGATATGCTGTTAAAAGAAAGTGTGGATATTTCCGAAAAGACGACGGGACAGGAATTACACGATATTTTGAGCCAAATGGGCGCCCGTTTGATTTTGCGGGTTTTGGAGGAAAATCCTTCCCCGGTTAAACAACCTTTGGGAGGGGATACTTATGCAAAAAAAATAGAGAGGGAAGAATATTTCTTTGATTTTTCAGAACCGGCGGATTTGCTGGAAAGGAAAATCAGGGCGTTGGGCAGCCTATCTTTTATGCGGGGAAATGACAGAATTTCCGTTTTGCAGGCAAAGGCGATGGCTTTGGAGGAGTTTGAATCTTTCGCCGGTATGTCGCGGAAGGAAAATCAAAATAGGTTGGATGTGGCCGAGAAAGGGGATAATTCCTTTCCGCGTCCGGACGAAGTGATGCCGGAAAACGGTGAAAAAGCATCAGAAGCTGAAAGTAAAGGCGCAGTTGCAGACAAAGTTGTTTTAGGACGGAAAGCGGCGCAGGAGGAATTGAAAAATTCTCTTGAAGGGGAGAATTTTATTCCGGGAACGGTTTTAGATGAAAATATGGCTCTGTCATGCGGTAAAAAAACAGTGCTTATTCCCTTGATTGTCAAACGGTCCGGGAAAAGGGCCATGCCTGTCTGTGATTTTCTTCGCGGTTACCGGATTTTAAAGGGGGAAAGGTTTTAGAAGATGCCTCGTTTTAAAATCACGGTGGAATATGACGGGACGGATTTTGCCGGTTGGCAGAGGCAGAAAGAGGCGCTCAGCGTTCAACAGGTGTTGGAAGATGCGCTGTCTAAGATGTTTCATCGTGCCATAGAGGTAACGGGCAGCGGACGGACGGACGCCGGTGTCCATGCTCGGGGACAGGCGGCGCATTTTGACCTGTCGGCGGAGGAAATAAACCGAAAGGGAATGAATGAGTTTAAATTGAGGGAAGGATTGAATGCTCTTGTTCGCCCTTTCCCCGTTTCCGTTTTGGAGGCAGAGATTGTTTCAGATGATTTTCATGCCCGTTTTGATGCGAAACAAAGAGAATATCTGTATATTATCTTAAATAGGCGCGCGCCGGCGGCGTTGGAACGGGGAAAGGTGTGGCATATTTCTTATCCTCTGGATGAAAAGAAAATGGATGAGGCGGCGCAGGTTCTAATCGGACGGCATGATTTTTCAACCTTTCGTGCGGCTCAGTGCCAGGCAAAATCCCCGGTTAAGACTTTGGATTTCCTTCATGTCTGGCGGGAGGGAGAGTATGTCTTCATCAGAGCGAAGGCGCGTTCTTTCCTGCATCACCAGGTACGCAATTTTGCCGGCGCTTTGGCTTTTGTAGGGCAGGGAAAATGGACAAGACGACGGCTGGAGGAGGCTTTGGCCGCCAAAGACCGGCGGAAGGGGGCCGTGACGGCGCCGGCGGACGGTTTATATTTTATGAAAGTTTTATATGAACCGGTTGAAAAATAAAAAAGGATGAGGCTGAGTTGCTTTCAGTAAATGGAGATGAGGACTGAACTTTTGAATCTAAAGGGATTGTCAGGCGTTTCATTTTTAGAAATAAAAGGTTTTTTAGGAAATAAAAAACATTTTTTGTATTTTTCTCCATAAGTGTCGTCAATAAAAACTGGCAAACGCCTGTGTATTGTTTTTGTCTGTCTTTCAGCTCTTTATTTCCCGGATGGTTAAAAACATTCTGTTCCGAAAAGACAAGAAATATATGTTTTTTATAACGGATTAAATGTTTTTTTTTTTTAATTTAAGCATCTTTACGGACTTTTTACCGGTGCCTGTGTCTGTCCGACTTACAAAATGAATATTCCGATTGAATGATAAAAAACCGGCTTTGAGTAAAGCCGGCTTTCCTTATCGGAGAGTGAAGTTTAATTCAAGACTTCTTTCTTTTCTTCCTTTTCCGCTTCGGCGATTTCCTGCTGCCTGGCGGCGACTTTTTGCCGGTAAATGGCGGAAAAGTCAATCGGATTTAAAAACAGGGGAGGCAACCCTCCATCGCGCGTCATATCCGAGATGAGGTTTCGGACATACGGGAAAAGCAAGTGGGGAATTTCAACGAGAAGAAACGGTTCAACCTGTTCCTGAGCAACCTTCAATGTAATCAGAGAACCATAGTCCACTTCGCATAAGAAAATCGTCTTTTTGTTGTCCGGGTCTGTCGCCTGCGCTTTGACAAGCAGGTCTACGGTATAAGAATCTTTTGCCTGCACTTTTTTCGCCTGCACATCCACATTGATGGAAATTTCGGGAGCTTTTTTCATTTCCAGCAAAATTTCCGGATGATTCGGAGTTTCAAAGGAAAGGTCTTTGATATATTGCGCGTTGATTTGGACAAAGGGTCCCGTTGCCTGAGCATTTTCTGTTTTTTGATTCTCTGCCATTTTTTATTCTCCTTGTTGCAAAAGGGCAAAACACGCCCCATATATATATTATAAGGCGTTATTGCCTTGTGGATTTTATTCTTTTCTGGCTTTCTTTGAAAAGCTGGTGTATATATTAAAATGAAAAGAGAAAAAGTAAAGGATTTTATCAAGAGGTTTTTGAATGTCAAATGCGGGGATTCTTATTTTAGCAATCGTGGTGGTTCTTTTGGTGGCGAAACTGCGTTCTGTTTTGGGGGCTGACCCTTTGCGTCAGAAAATGTTAAAAGTTGTTTCCGACAAAGACGGCAAAATTTTGGAAATGCGCTTGCTTGACAGGCTTCCTGCGGATGAGGCCGATAAACAGAGGGAAAAAACATTTGAGGAAAAAATGACGGCAATTTTAAACCACCTTTTCCATTCCGTCGTGGAAAGTTTTGTCAAAGGGGATATGAAAAAATTAAAAACTTTGACGACGCCTCAGGTTTTTTCCGTATTTGAGGAGGATATTGAAAAGCGTCGGACAAAAAAACAGGTTATGGAACTTTCTTTGGTTTCTCAGCCGAAAATAAAAATAACGACTCCTCTGCGCGAAAATATGAAACGGGTGACGGTGGAATTTACTTCCGAACAGGTAAATGTCCTGAAAAACGAAAAAGGCCGGGTGATAGAGGGTGATCCTGTTCATATCGTTAAAATGAGGGATGTGTGGACTTTTACAAAAGAAAAACCATATACTGATTGGACTTTGTGCGAAACGAAGGGACAGGAAGTTCATGGCTGAAAAAGATAGTTTGGCCCAGTTGATTAAAGAGGTGAAAGGGCCGGCACATGCCGTTGCCTTTCTTGTTTTTTTGTTTTTTTGTTCCTTTTTTTTAACGCAATGCTCCTGCCATCAGGAAAAAGTGTCTGAAAAACGGAAGGCGGCGGAAAGCGACGGTTTTTCAAAAACGGAAACGGGGGTTGCCGGCGGCAGGTTTGTTGTTTCTTCCGTTCCTTTCTCTGCTTTGAAGGGGTGGCAGGATGACGATTTTGTACAGGCTCTGCCCGCTTTAAGGGCTTCCTGTTTAAAAGCTTCTTCTGTTTGGGATGAGTTTTGTTCGGGATTGGAGAGGTTTTCCTATAGGCCGGTAACGGAAGGGGAGAGAGGTTCGTTTGCTTCTTCTTTTTCGGACTCCGTTCTCTCTGACGGTGAAAAGGGGAGTGCCTTCGGTTCCGAAAATACGGACCCTGTTCGTTCCGGTTCTGTCGATATGAAGAGAAAACAGTCGGAAGAGGTTCGGGAATACCTGGAATCCTCTTTGGTTCCGTACCGAGTCTCTTATGAAGGAGGGAGCGAAGGGGTTTTTACGGGCTATTATGAAGCATCACTCAACGGTTCTTTTAAAAAGACGGAAAAATATTCTGTCCCTGTACGGGGAACGCCGCCGGATATGGTGAAGGTGGATTGGGCTGCTTTCGGAAAAAGCGGCATGCCCGCCCTTGTCGGCCGGGTAGAAAACGGAAAACTGGTTCCTTATTACACGCGCCGGCAGATAGAGGAAAGTGAGACAAGTGCGCCTGTCCTTTTATGGGTTGACGATGCGGCGGATAAATTTATTTTACAAATTCAAGGTTCCGGTCGGGTAAAGATGCCGGATGGTTCTTTTGTCCGGATCGGATACGCCGATTCTAACGGCTTGCCTTTTGTCAGCATCAGTTCTTTAATGCGTCAAGAGGGAGTTTTGGAAAAAGGAAAGGGCTCCATGCCGGATATTCGCGCCTGGCTTCGCCGTCATCCGAAGAAGGCAAAGGAAATTATGAATGGCAATCACCGCTATATTTTCTTTAAATTTATTGATAAAAATGACGATCCTTTGTTACCGGACGGGCCGGTCGGGGCGCAAGGCGTTCCTTTAACGGCGGGAAGGTCTATGGCTGTGGATACGCGTTTTGTGCCGCTCGGGACTCTTTTATGGCTGCAGACGAAGGACGCTTACAGGCAGCCTTTGCGGCGGCTGACCGTGGCGCAGGATATCGGCAGCGCGATTAAGGGCGGTATTCGGGGGGATTTTTTCTGGGGGTTCGGAGAGGAAGCTTTCCAGGAAGCCGGAAGAATGAACTCTCCGGGAACTTATTTTCTTTTATTGCCGAAAGGGGCGGAACTCGTTTTACAAGAGGGGCGAAACGCGTTTTTAATTCAAAAAGAGTTCTCGGATGATGACGGCGGAGAGAAAGAGGAGATTTCCTCCGAAGAGGCCGCCGGCATGGCGAAAAATATGAAGAGAGAGATTGAAAGTGCCGGAAAAGATTCTAAAAAGACTCTGAAAAAAACAGGAAGAGCCCAAAAACAAACGAAAGGGCATTCATGATAAAAGAACCCTTGGATATGGAAGTTTGGGAAAACTATAAAAAGACGGTTATTCCCTTGAAAAAGAAAAAAAAGTCAGAGGAGGTGCAATTTTTCGGAGCGTCGGGAGGACTTCCTTCCCTCTCTTTAATCCGCAGGCGGCATCGGGCGTTGGAAATGAAAAGAGCGAACGAAGTTTTGGAAGACAGTTTGGATTTGCACCATTTGACTTTACAGGAAGCGTATGAAAAAGTCCTTTCCTTTATTGACGCCCATTTTCAAAAAGGGACGAAAGAGGTCGTGATTATCACGGGAAAAGGGTTGAGAGAAGAGGGAGTGCTTAAGAAAAATCTTCCTCTGTGGCTGGAAAAAGAGTATTTTAGGGAGAAAGTGAAAGATTGCCTGCCGGTAAGGGATTCTGTCGGGCAGGCGGGTTCTTTTCGGGTGTTTTTAAAAAGGAAAAAGTAAGAAGGCGTTTAACTTTTGCCATAAAGCGGCAAAGAGAGAAACGCGTAAAAAATTTTGAGGGCCGGTTATGGAGGTTTTAGGAATAGAATCCAGCTGCGACGAAACGGGCGCCGCTGTTGTAAATGAAAAAAAAGAAATCTGTTCCAATGTTTTGTGGACGCAGATAAAAATGCACACGCCTTTCGGCGGTGTCGTGCCGGAAATCGCCGCCAGGGCTCATTTAGAACGGATTGACGAAATTGTGCGCGAGGCGATGGAAAAAGCGGGCATCGGTTTTGAGGATTTGTCCGCCGTGGCGGTGTCGGCCGGTCCCGGCCTTATCGGCGGAGTGATTGTCGGTGTTATGACGGCGAAGGCGATATGCGCCGCCCACCGTTTGCCGTTTGTAGCTTTAAACCATTTGGAGGGGCACGCGCTGACTGCCCGACTGACGGGAGAGGTTGAGTTCCCTTTCCTTTTGTTGCTTGTTTCCGGCGGTCATTGCCAAATATTGGCTGTCAAAGGGGTTGGACAATATGAAAAGCTGGGCGGTACGATGGATGATTCGGCCGGGGAAGCTTTTGATAAGGTTTCAAAAATGTTGGGCCTCGGATATCCGGGAGGGCCGAAAATTGAGGCTGCCGCCAAAAAAGGAAACGCTTCCCGCTTTGAGTTTCCCGTTCCGATGAAAGGGCGGCCCGGGTGCGATTTTTCTTTTTCGGGGTTAAAAACTTCCGTCCGCCATACAATTGAACAGTTGACGGGAAAAGCGCCGGGGGCCGAGATTCTTCCAGAGGAAGAAATGAGAAGAGAGCTGACGGAGCAGGAGATTTGCGATATTGCGGCGTCGTTTCAGGCGGCGGTTTTAAAAACGGTGAAAGACAGGTTGGAGCACGCGGTTAAGATTTTTAAAAGCCGTTTTCCGACGGGAAAAGATCTTGTTGTTGCCGGCGGTGTGGCTTCCAATACGGCTTTAAGAGGGATGCTGACGGAATTGGCGGAAAAAAATAAATTGCAATTTACGGCGCCGCCGGTTAACCTGTGTACGGACAACGCCGTGATGGTTGCCTGGGCCGGGTTGGAAAGGTTCAGGGAGGGCTTGACGGATTCTTTGGATTTCAAGGCAAGGCCGAGATGGCCTTTGGATGCTTCCCGTCCCGGGAAAAAGTAACGGGATAAAAATGATAAGGTTTTGAATAAACTGAAACTTAACAAAAAGGAGAAATAAAATGAAGATATTGACAGACGCGGAATTTCAGAAAGAAATAACGGAATCGGAACTGCCGGTCGTGGTGGACTTTTTTGCGACATGGTGCGGACCGTGCCGCCAAATGTCCCCTTATGTGGATGAGATTGCGGGAGAGTTGGCGGGAAAAGCCAAAATCTTTAAGCTGGATATTGACGAGGCACCGGTTGCTCCGAATACTTACGGTATTCAAAGCATTCCGACGGTTTTAATTTTTAAAAACGGCAAAGAGGTGGACCGTAAAGTCGGTTCCCAGCCAAAGGATACGCTGAAAGCTTGGATTGAATCCTGCCTTTAGGATGAATTTTCCGTCTTACTTCTCAAAAAAGAAGCGGAAGAAAAGAGAAAACAAAGCTTTTAAAACATTTTTTATACGAAAGACCGCCAGTTGAAGAACAGGCGGTTTTTTGTATCCAGAAAACCACGCATGAGACGCAAGTTTTTAAAGAGCTTGCAGCTTTGCATATGAAAGACCCCTTGGCTGTACTTTGACCAGGCAGTCCGGCAACCGTCATTCCATATCGTCAGCAAAGGAGTTTTTTGTGTCACCATGCCCTATGACATAATAGAGGCCAAGGCCATTGTAAATAAATAATTTATCGTATTTGCCCCGAAATATCACAGAAAGGCATTTGGTTAAGAATGCCGTCCGAGGACAGAAACAATACTTATGGAATTATACTGCCGGAAAGGAATAGAACATAATAAAGACAAAAGTTTGTCCGGGTCATATTCACGGTAGACGGAGGCATTACTAAAATATTCCGTAAATGCAATTACGAAATGTCTTAATGGGAAGCGTAACAGGATATATGAACGGCGGGAAAATACAAAATTGAGGTAGAAAAACTGAAAATTTTGATATAAGGACGCTTTGCAGGCGCCATCGGAAAGAATGCTTAAAAGAGAATTAAGTACATACGGAATGAACTAAAAGAAAAAACAGCGCAAAGTCGGTTCAATTTTGGCTCGGGTTCGTTTCCGGGGTACAAGGAATAGAGTTTCCCGGTCAAAATGCCTTTCTTTAGGTATTCGCGTATTCGTCGGTCCTTTGGGATTATCTTTGCCTATGAAGAAGTTTATACTTTCCGGGAATATTTTTTTATTGTTTGACGGGTTATAAAAAAAATAAATATTACCGAAGTTTTAAAGGATATTTTTCTTATTTAAAGAAGGAAGGGCAAAATAAAGGAGATTATCCCCTCAATCAAGTGTTTTTTCAAAAGCATCTGCTTTTAAACAAGGGATAAAAATCTGTTTTGCGACAACCTTTTCTTTCCCTTTCGGAAAAAACAAGTTATTTACGACTTCTTCATATTCTTTGAAAAGTGGGTTGTCCGAATTGAAATGGGTATAAATCCGGGCACAGGAGGAAAAGAACCAAGCCTGTTGTTCTTTGCCGCGTTTAAATCTGTCCCATATTTTTTCACCCAGTATATTCCTGTCCTCCTCAAGGGAACGGAGATTGTGAAGCTTATCCGCGCAAGAGAGCATTAGGACTTCTTCATCTTTTACGTTGGATAAGTAACGTAAAGTCTCCCGCTTACGGTTTTCCCAAGAATCCTTTTTATCTTGTTCACTGACGGCGTTTACCAAAAAAGCTACGCGGGGACCGAAATTTTCGTAAATATCCGAAAAAGTAACCGGGGTATCTTCAATAACATCATGTAAAACCGCCGCGGCTAACAATTTTTCATCATCTGTGTAACGGGATAAAATTTCCATAACACCTAAAGGATGGACAATATAGGGAACCTTTCTGGCTTTCCGGTATTGGCCGGAATGAGCCTTTTGCGCAAAGTCAACGGCTTTAAATAAAAAATCCATGACGGATATCCCTAATGTTGAAATTGCAACAAACTTTACCATACTTTTTTTGAAAAAGAAAGAATTTTAAAAGGATTGACTTTGTTTTTTAATTTCAATTGTCAAAACGGTCAAAAAGCATTTTTAATTCCGCTATTTTCTTATCCTTATCTTCTTCACAGGAAAAGGATTGCGCGACGCAATGTTGGAGATGCTTTTGCAGAATATTGGATTCAACCGCTTTGACGGCGGAACGGACCGCGCGTAACTGGCTGATGATTTCCGGGCAGTAGCGACCGTCTTCAATCATTTTCTTAATGCCTTCAATCTGTCCGGCGATACGATTTAAACGCGGCATATTTTCCATGTGGCTGGGATTATCGTTATGTCCGCATGAATGGCTGGTACTTTGTGGTTTCATTTTTTTCTCCTTTATGTCAGAACGGTGTTTTGGGTCCTTTTCCGTTTCGATTGGATAGCAGAAAAATCAAAGGGAACAGCGACCGCATGAATCGCAGTCCTGAACGCTTTCCACTTGTATATTGCAGTGATTTATTCCGTATTGTTCGCGCAACAGGCGCGCGGCCTCATGAACGACGGCCGTTTTGTCAGCGACCATATGACATTCTAGAGAAATGTCCTTTTCATTCACGCACCAGATGTGCAGATGGTGGATGTTTTGAACGCCTTGGAGGCTTTCCAGAGACTTTTGTACATTTTCCATGTCAATTCCTTCAGGTGCGGCATTCATCAGGATATTCACCGTTTTCGGAAACGACAGGACAGACTGGTAAACCATATATGTCGCGATGATAAGGGCGACCAACCCGTCCACCCAGAAAATATTGAACCAGACGACAAACAAACCGGAAACAATGACGCCGACAGAACCCAAAGCATCCGCCAGGTTATGCAGAAAAACCATTCGCATATTCGTGTTTTCGCCGGATCCGTGATGGGACAGTTTTGCCGTTGCCGCGTCAATAATCAGGGCCAAGACGGAAACCCATATAATGATACCTCCTTCAATCGGTTCCGGAGAAATCAGCCTTCCGATGCCTTCGGCAAAAAGGTACAAACCGGAAACAAATAATAAAATCAAGTTGACGAAACCGCCGATAATCTCTGCCCTTTTAAAGCCGTAGGTGTATTTTTTATCGGCTTTTTTTCGCCCGATTTTAAAAGCAATAACGGCGATAAGGATGGAAAAGGCGTCCGAAGTGTTATGCAATGCGTCTCCGATAAGCGAAACGCTGCCCGCGATAAGGCCGCCGATAATTTCCGCCACGCTGAGCATCATATTGATGATGAAAGAGATAAACAGATATTTAATGGTTTTTTCGTTGATTTCGTGGTGATGGTGCCCATGGGGACCGCCGTGTGAATGGCAGAGGAAAGGTTCATCTTCCGAATGATGCAGGTGTCCATGTTTTTCTGCCGTTGATGAAGGATGTTCGTTTCCGTTTATAGAGGAAGAAAAGGAGACCTGCTTCTTTCTCTCAAAATGTTCATGTACGTGTTTTTCTTTCCGTTTTTCCCCGTTTTGTTGCAAAATGTCATGAAAAACGGTGGGGTTATCCGTAGAGGTTTGTGAATTTTCTTTTTTTATATTTTTATCGGAATGGAATATCGGCATTTTATTTAAAACTTTCATCAATTTTGGAATGCAGAAAAGGGTAGGGTAGAAAAGAATTTGGCCTTTCAGCAGGCTTTCAGGATTTCAGTTGTTTTCTTAATTTTTAACTTTCTTTTGAACGAAGGCCGTTGTGTATGTCCTATTATTATATCCGCGTGTCCGTAATCTATTATATTTTTTGGGTTATATTCTCTTTAAAAGGTTCGGGAAAAAAAGTAGAAAATCCCCTCTGTTCCGTATAAAAAGAATTGCTGGGTTGGGGTTTACGACAAAGGGATAAAAAGGAAGAAAGAGAGGAAAAGGGGAAGGAAGTTTTTTCCTCTTTATTTTCTCCTATCGCCTGTTCAACAAAAGCCGGACAAACGAGAGATAAGGTTATTTTCCTTCCCCTTATTTTACCTCTTCTTTATTTGTCTCCGCAGGTGCAGTTTTCATTGCACTTTTTGTCTTTGGTGCAGGTGCAGTTGTCACCGCAGGTGCATCCTTCGCCGCAATGGCATTCGGTACCGCAGGTGCAGTTGTCGCCGCATTGGCAGTTTTCACAGGTACATTTCGGATTATTGCATTTTGTCATGAGTTTTTCCTTTCTTTTTTTTGACTATACCCCTCTTGGGTATGTTTTTATACATATACCCCGTACATGTATCTGTCAAGAGGAAAAATAATTTT
>CASFRQ010000109.1 GCA_949296785.1 uncultured Alphaproteobacteria bacterium | reverse complement strand
GATTGCTTCCTTCGCCTCTATTTCGGAAAAAAGAGTTCCTTTTTTTGCCCCCGTTTCTATCCATTGGAGAATGCCGAAATATCCTCGGCAAGCGTATTGAGGTAAGGTATCAATCAGATGTCGGCCGGTAACGGCGTCTTTTTTCAAAAACCGCTGCGCTTTTTGAAAGCATGTTTTCAGCAGGCCTGTTTTTGTTTCTTTTATGACGCCGCTTTTTTGCGCTGAGGAATTTTTTGAAAATCCGCGCATTGTTTTATTACTGCGCAGGCGCAGAAGATTCAGGTATTTTTTCATCCAAATAAATTTCCTTTATTTTCTTAAAATAAGTTTCGTCCAGTGTTTGGGGTTGACCGTAATCGGCACACTTTCCGTAATCCAAGTCATCCAGAGAACCGCCTTTTTCTAAAATATTTAAATTGTGACGGGCAGCAAAAAAAGGTGCTTTGTAAAGATCGTCCGCAGTTTTAAATAATTGCTTCGCCATTTGCAGATCCTGTTCTACCCCCAATCCTTTAGCGTATTGGATGCCGATCAGATTGATGGAATGGGGGAAGCCTTTTTGCAAACCTTGTCTGTTCCATTCGTACGCCGCTTCGGCTTCATTTTGCGTCGGTTGGTTTATCATTTGCATCATACCGTTCAAGCAGTAAGCTTCCGCCTGGTCAAAATGCGCTTGTCTGTCCAGAGGCGTTTCTTCAGCCGCTTGCGTGACAAGAGCCGAAAATTCCTTCTCTCGGCGGGGAAAATCCGTTTCATAAATTTCCTCTGCCCGGTTGAGGACGGCGGAAGGATAATTTCCTTCCGATTTGTTGACAAGGTAAAGCATTTTTTGATAATTTTGCTCTTTGAAATAGTCCGACCAGACCTGCGGGTCGTCAAACCGGCATTCTTTTTTTCCAAAAAAGTCTTCGTCCCCGGAAATAAATTCATTGGCGTAATATGCCAGCTGACGGCATTCAAAAGGCGTAAAGCGGATTTGATAAGGTGTTTGGGCCGAAACAAATGTTGGCAGATGAATCAATCCGAGGTTTTCAAAACAAACATCCAGACATTCTTGGTTGGGATTCAATAAAAGAACCTGCCTGTCTCCGGGTTTTTGAACAATAACGGCCTGGGAACGAATTTCCATAACCTCAAAACCATCCGGCAGTTTGGTTCCTACTTCGGCAAGGATTTCCTGTCCGAAGGAGGCGTCCAGCACTGCTTTTTGCCCTTGAATACTGATAATACGGTAAGGTTTTCGTGCCTCCTGCCGGTAGGTTTGCTGTAAGGAAGCGCAATCGCATTGTTCCTGTGTTTTTTGAACATAAGTATCAGACAACCGCCCGTTATTATGTTCTTGTGAAAAAAAGGAAGCGGAACAGGTAAATAAAGAGTCCGCCAAACGATCGGCAAGTTCCTCGCTTGTTATCTTTTGCGCTTTGATAAGATAGGGATAAGCGAGCGCCTCCTGCGCCAAAGGACATCCTTTTAAAACGGCGCGGAACAGATACCTTTGGCCTTCGGTGATGTCTTTGGGATGTTGTCCGCTTAATCCCAATAGGGTGTAAAGACCATATATTTTAGAGGCTTCTTTATGGCCGAAACGAACGGCATTTTGCAGATGATTGAAAGCTTCTTTTTCCGTCTCTTCGGGAGGACGATCAATCCCTTCTCCTTGCAACAGAATGACGGCCAACCGGTAATAAGAATCAATAACCAGCTTATCTTCCGAAGACAGGATAAAACCTCTTTTTAACAATTCGTTACCGCTGACGGCTTTTAAGTAAAGGTCGTAAGCTTCTTTGTAATAACCGTTGTCATATTGACGGTCTGCCATGAATTTTAAAGCTTCTCTGCTTCCCAAATCCGCCGCTTTCCGGCAGTTCAGAAAGTAAAAATCATTATTGATATCCTGCAGGCAGATGTTGAAAAGTGCCTTTTTTAAATTGCTTCGGCGGGCAAAAAGTTCCCACTTGTTTTCAATCTTTTTTTTATCCTGAAAACCGCAAGCGCGGTAAACCCAATCCATGTCTTTGTTTTCCGCAAGGATAATCAGTTTTTCGCATTCTTCATCCGTGTAGGGGGGGACGGAATCATTCGGCGCTCTGTTTTGTGCCAAAACATTCCAGACGGAAAAAACGCCTGAAAAGAGGAGGGAAAAAAGAATAAAGAATAGT
>CASFRQ010000108.1 GCA_949296785.1 uncultured Alphaproteobacteria bacterium | reverse complement strand
TTGTTGGATTTGTCAATCTGGCGCGCAAAAAAGATAAAGGACAAAAGAATCCTTGAAGCGTACAAAAAAATAAAAAAGTATTATGAAAAAATAGCCGGCTAAACGGCTGTATACTTAAATTTTAAGACAGATAAACAACAAATTATACATAACATGAATTATACGACAATTTTGTTTGTATGATTTTCCCTCTGTTTATAAAAAAATCATTATTTTTCAATGAGTTGTTTTTTATTTTTTCTGAATGTGGATAACTTTGTGGGATTATTTTTTAAGCTCCTCTTTTTTTTTATCTCTGTTCTTTTATATTGATTTTTCGCAAAGATTTTCATATTATCCATCAAAATATATTTTCCAAAAGAGTTTGATATGAAAAAAATAAAATCTGTCAGAAACAAAACATTGGATATTTCTGTGGAAGAAGGAAAAGAATATTTGGAAAGATGCCTGACGATTGCTTCTGATCTGTCAAAAACAGAAAAGATACTTAACAAAACCATTTTGGGCGATACTTTTGAAATTTTGGATAAACTGCCCTCTTGCTTTGTGGATTTGGTTATTGCAGATCCTCCCTATAACTTAAATAAAGATTACGACGGAAAAAAGTTTAACGTCTTAAATGAAGCTGAATACCGGCAGTATACTGTTCAATGGATTGAAAAAATAAAGCCTCTTATGAAAGAAAATGCCTCTATTTATGTTTGTTGCGATTGGAAAAGCAGTTTGATTATCGGAGATATCTTGAAAAATTATTTCAAAATTCAGAACCGAATTACCTGGCAAAGGGAAAAAGGCAGAGGGGCAAATTCTAATTGGAAGAACGCAATGGAGGATATTTGGTTTGCGACAAACAGCAATCGTTATACTTTTAATTTAGATGCCGTTAAAGTAAGGAAAAAAGTAGTTGCTCCTTATAAAAAAGAAGGAAAACCTAAAGGGTGGGAGAAAACGGGAGAAGGAAATTTCCGAAATACCTGCCCTTCTAATTTTTGGGATGATATTTCAATTCCTTATTGGAGTATGCCGGAAAATACGGGGCATCCGACGCAAAAGCCGGAAAAACTGGTTGCCAAGTTGGTTCTGGCCAGTTCAAATGAAAATGATATTGTTTTTGATCCTTTTTTAGGCTCCGGAACAACTTCCGTAGTTTGTAAGAAATTAAACAGGAAATTTTGCGGAATAGAGCAGAACGATAAATATTGCGTTTGGTGTGAAAAAAGGTTGGAAACAGCCGAAAAAAACAAGGCTATACAAGGGTATGTTGACGGTGTTTTTTGGGAAAGAAACTCTTGCGTTCTTCAAAAAAGAGCCGGTAAAAAATCTATTTTTCTATAAAGCATAGAAATTAAAATGATAATTTAATAAATTAATTTTTTTGTTTTAAATCCCCTCCTCTTTTTTAAGTACTCCTTTCTTTATTCTTCGGTATTGCTGCGAAGGTTCTGAAGTACAACCAAAGAAAATATCTATATTTCCATTTCCTTCTTTTTCGCACAAGTTTCTGGCTTCTGGTGTTCCAACAAGAACTGAAACTCCATAGCCTAATTGTTGAGAAACTCTAATACGGCCTGTTCCACAGCGGTAACTAATTGTACTTCTTCAATAACTCTTTCTGCCGGCTAAGCCTCCGACAATATGGCTATGCAGAAAATACGATTGAATGCTTTGACGGAAGAATTGAATATCGTTTACTCTCAATTAAATTCAATAGCTGAATCGTTGCCTGCTATGAATAAAGGAGAAGCACTAAATATAGCGTCAAAATCCATAAATTTTGAAAATCTAAAAGAAGCATATGTGAAATACAACGGAAACGGGGACGTTATTTTTTCTCTGTTTGAAGGAAACCGTGCAGTTTTCCTTTTTTCTAAAATGTCAGTCCAGACTTGCCAGGAACTAGCTAGAATGGATATTTGGGGCAGAATCGTTGCCAATACGAATTATGGAGGTCTAGATCCGGACGATACAGAAACACCTACAGAAACATTTTTTTCAAAAAATTTAAAAGAAAAACTGGAAGTTTGTGCAAAATACGCCGAAAAAATAAATACAATGGAATTTTTTATTTATGAAAATATTTATCCATAAAAAAACTTTTTCTACTCCAAATACTTCTTCGGATCTAAGGATTTAACGCCTTGCCTGATTTCAAAATGAACCTGAGGCGCGTGGACATTTCCCGTGGCGCCGGCTTTGGCTACCGCCTGCCCTTTTTTGACTTTCTGCCCTTTTGAAACAAGAAGTTTTTCATTGTGGGCGTAAGCGGTTACCCAGCCTTTATCATGTTTGATGAGAAGCAGATAGCCGAATCCTTTCAAACCGTTGCCGGCATAGGCGACGACGCCGTTTTGCGCGGCAACGACCGTTTGTCCTTTTTTGGCCGAAATGTTAATACCGTCGTTAAATTTTCCTTTGCCATGCGGGCCATAGGAAGAAATAATTTTCCCTTTTACCGGCCAGGCAAACTTCCCCTTGGATAAGGGGGCCGGTTTTGGAAGCGAAGCCCTCTTTTTTGAAGAAACCGCCGCTGTTTTCTTTTTATTTCCTTTATTATTCGTCGTTTTTTTGACAGTGCTTCCCGTTCTCTTTTTGCTGCTTTTCCCGGAGGAAACTTTGGTTTTTGAAGCAGCTTTGGATGCCGAACTCCATTGCGTTGTCGTTTTTCCGGATGAAACGGAACCTGTGCCAGCATATGATGGCGCTGGAAGGAAAAGCTTTTGCCCTGTTTGTAAAGAAGACGGCGAAGAAACGCCGTTTATCCTTGCCAACGAATTAAGGCTGACTCCGTACCTTCTGGAAATACTGTAAAGCGTTTCCCCTTTTTTAACGATATGAACCGGTGCTTTGGGAACACGCAGGCGCTGTCCCGGCTGAATAGTGTACGGTGATTTCAAACGGTTGGCTGTAATAAAATCGCGGACAGGCACATTATTCTTTTTGGCCAAAGAATAAACCGTATCACCCTTGCGGACGGTTACGATATGGCTGGTTTCAAAATGCGTGTATCCTTTGGAAGTGGATTTTGGAATATACAACTCACACCCCTGCCCTACTCCCAACAGGAAAAGGCAGACAATTAAGCGACTGTATTTTCTTATTTTTTTATCCATCTTCCAAAGAATATTTTTTTTCAAAAACAATATGTTAATTGACTATATTAAAGAAAAAACTAAAGAATCAGATGCGAACCAGATGAATTTCAATCACCGGCTTTTTCCCGTAGTTTTCATTCAAGAATCTGCGGACGGCCAGACGCGCCGCTTCCTTCAAATCATCATCTGAAGTCTTTTTGTTTTCCTTTGACTGAGCCGCTTCATCCGTAATGCGTTGTCTTAAAGCGTCGGCTTCTTTTGAGTTTTCATCCAGAAGCCCGAATGAGGAAACCTGCGGTTGGCCGAGCAAAGTCCCTTCTTTATCCGCGACGATTGTCACAACGACGGTACCGCCCTCCAACATTTTTCTCCTTTGCCGAATGACATTGGCGTTGATGGGGATGATTTTTTTGCCGTCCATCGCCAAAATACCCGTCGGCACTTCCCCGATAATTTCCGGCGCCTGCGGGTCAAGGTCCAGGACTTCTCCGTCCTGCAAAACAATGGTAAAAGGTACGCCCCAGCTTTTGGACAGCTGAATATGTTCGGCCAGTTGCAAAGCTTCCCCATGGACGGGGATGGCGATTTTCGGTTTTAAAAGCTGGTACAGCTTTTTCATCTCCACCTGGCTTGGATGACCGGACACATGAACGAGATACTCTCTTTCCGTGATAATGGAGGCCCCCTGAGCCAAAAGTTTTTTCTGTAAAAGCGCGATTTCCTTTTCATTACCCGGTATAATTCGTGAAGAAAAGACCACGACATCCCCGGGATGCAGGTGTAAAGCGCCCGTTCCCGGTTTGGCATTGGCTACTTTGTTCAAAGCGGAGAACGGTTCCCCCTGAGAGCCGGTACAAACATAAACAACTTTATCCTCCGGCAATTCCATCGCTTCTTTTTCCGTTAAAAACTGAGGGATACCTTTCATGTAGCCCGCCGCTCTGGCCGCGTCGTCAATCCGCCATAAAGACCGTCCCATCAGGCACACCTGTCGTCCGTTTTTATGCGCCGCCCAGTAAATGCTTTCTACCCGAACGACATTTGAGGCAAAACAGGTAACAACAATTTTATTTTCCTGATAGCGAGAAAATAATTCCTCCAGGCTTTTACGGACATCCTCCTCCGTATTATCCTGAGATTCCACAAAAACATTCGTTGAATCGGACACCAGCGCCAAAACGCCTTCTTTCCCTAGTTTTTTTAAAGTCGGAATGTCCGCCTTTTCCCCGATGAGAGAATTATCGTCAAACTTCCAGTCGCCCGTGTGAACAACGGTTCCTTTATCCGTCCGGATGGCTAAAGCGTTCGGTTCCGGGATGGAATGGGTCATGGAGATGAATTCCACTTCAAACGGATCCAAATCCAAAATGGCGCCTTTTTCCACGATTTCAACCTGCGCCCGTTTGAGAAGGTTTTCTTCGTTCAGCTTGTCTTCCAACAGTTCATAGGCAAACGGCGTTACATAAATCGGGCATTGAAAGTCTTGCCATAAGTAAGCGACGGCGCCGATATGGTCTTCATGTGCGTGCGTAATAACCAATCCGACCAAATCTTTTTTATGTTCGGCGATAAATTGCGCATCCGGCAACAAGACATCCACCCCGGGCAAATTTTCATCGGCAAACCCGATGCCGCAGTCAACGGCCAACCATTTTCCCTTGTATCCGTACAGATAACAGTTCATGCCGATTTCGGTGGACCCTCCGATAGGGATAAAGACAAAACTGTCCTGCGGTATAATCATTTCGCTTTGCTTTTTATTTTCTTCAGTCATTATAACTTCCTATTCATTTTTTTCGTTTTCCATAAAAACATCCCCGGCGCTGATGACACGGGTTTCTTTGTTTTTCAGCTCTAAAATGAGAGAGCCGTCCTCGTTTATTCCTAAAAAAAGCCCCTCCTCTTCTTTATCGGGAAGGCGAACTTTTATTTTTTGTCCCTTCGGTAGAGCAAAGGACAACCACTTTTGACGAATGGCCTCAAATCCCTCTTTTTGATAAAGGGCAAAAGTTTCGGTCAAAGCCTCATTCAAACAACCTTGAACTTCCTCAGGCGTTCGGGAGGCTCCTTTTTCATTCAGACAGGCGGTTTTGTATAAGATTCCCTCCCCTTTCGGAGAAGAGGCAATATTAACGCCAATACCGACAATTGTTTTTTCGGGCTTGGTTCCGATAAAAGAAGTTTCCGTCAAGATTCCGCAAACTTTCGCCCCGTCAATCAACACATCGTTCGGCCATTTCAGGTGGGGGGCGTATTCCTTTAACGCCAAAGCCACACCGACGGCAGCAACAAAGCTCATGTCCGACGGCCGACAGACAGGCGGGAAAACATAGCTGACAAACAGATTTCCTTTTTCGGAAGACCAGACGCGCCCCAACCGTCCTCTCCCCTTCGTCTGAACCAAAGCCCGGACACAGGAAAAAGGAGGATATTCTTTTGCCAAATCATTCGTGCTTTCACACTTTTCAAAAACATATTCCCGCCAAAGGGACATTCCGCCGTTTCCTTTCTTTTTTTTGAAAGTATAAAGGTTTTCCCGTAAATTTCAAGCAAAACAAAAAAAGATAATTTAAAGGGTTTAAAAAAAGGAATCTTTCGGTATAATGCTGTCTGATATTCAAGATGGTTGGTTCTAAAATAAGGAAAATTTGATGAAGGTCTTTTATTGTTTGGCATCCCTCCTGCTTCTGACCTTATCCGCCGCGGCCGGCAGAGCCGACGACGGGGAAGGTTTCAACGCGTGGAAGGAAGCTTTTAAACAAGAGGCTCTTCAGGAAGGAATATCCGCCTCTTTTTTAAATAAAGTCCTGCCGGAAATCAGATTTCTGCCTTTTGTCGTGCAGGCGGACAGAAAACAGCCGGAATTTAGGCAGACTTTTGATGAATATCTTGTAAAACGCCTGACAGCCGCCCGAGTGAAAAAAGGACGTCTTCTTTTAAAAGAAAACAAAGTTCTTTTGGATTCTTTGACGCAAAAGTACGGTGTACCCGCGCAGTATATCATCGCTCTATGGGGGCTGGAAACGAACTACGGCAGTTATACGGGTTCTACGGATATTGCGAGCGCTTTGGCAACTTTGACTTACGAAGGGCGGCGGGCGGCTTTCTTTAAAAAACAACTGCTGGCTTATTTAAAAATGCTTCAGGCGCAAAATGCCGTTTCTCACAAGGGGTCTTGGGCGGGCGCCTTCGGGCAGTTTCAGTTTATGCCGACCACTTACGCCGCTTATGCCGTAGACGGTAACGGCAACGGAACAGTTGACATTATTAACGAAAAAGAAGACGCTTTTGCCTCCGCCGCCAATTACCTGGCAAAAGCGGGGTGGAAAAGAGGAATAAAATGGGGACGGAAAATCACGGTTCCCGAAGGGTATGACTGGACAAAGCTGGGGTCTTCTCTGACTTACACATTAGAGGGATTCTCAAAAACCGGTCTTTTGTCGGAAGAACTCGTCTCTTCTCTGCCTGAAGAAATAAAAAAAATGAAGGCCGTTCTTATTTTTCCGAACGGCTATGCGAACAAAGCGTATTTGGTTTATCCGAATTTTTACACGATTAAAAGATGGAACAATTCAAATTTTTATGCCTTGGCCGTCGGACTTTTGGCGGACGCCGTTGCTTCCGA
>CASFRQ010000107.1 GCA_949296785.1 uncultured Alphaproteobacteria bacterium | reverse complement strand
GGAAGACCCTATGAGGATAGAGCTTCCGGCGGAGGAAAGTCTTCGCGAAATTGAAAAGACGGCGGCTCAAGATTCTTTTATTCCTCAAGAACCGGTTGTTATTCCGAAGTCTTTAGAACAGGAAGAGACGCTTTCCGAGGAACCCTCCATCCGTTTGCCGGAAATTTCTGAAGAGGAGAAGCCTGCGCCTGTTTCTTCAAAGCCAAAATCTTTCCTTTTTGATTTTATGGGTATCGGAGGCAAATCTTCTTCAAAAGAGGAGGCTGCGCTTCATATACGGCATGAAGGAAAAGAGGGGCCGGTTCCGGTCGTTTCTGAAGAACAATTGGAAATACCGGCCTTCTTCAGGCGGCAGTCGTAACATGGATACTGCTTCAAAAAAGTTTTTTCCCCTTCCGGCGGTGAAAAAAGTGCTTCATCTTAAAAAGGCGGGGGTTTCGGAAAAAGAAAACGCCCATGCTCGGAACGGAAAATATTTAAAAAACGGATATTCTGTCCGGGAAGAAGGGGCTTTTATTTTAAAAAATAAGTTTAAAACAAAATACTCTCTTTCTGAAAAAGGAGCGACGCGGGAAGAGCCGAAGTTTCTTTTTGCTAAAAAACTCGGGGATGATAACGAAAAGAAAAGCTTTGATTTTAAGCTTTTTTTCAAAAGAGAAAACAGGCTTTTTAATAAAGAAACCTCTCTTTCCGGGCAATCCGGAAGGATGTTCTTCTCCAAGGCGGATGAAAGAAATGAACTTGCTGAAACAGACGGTTTTATTGAAAAACGCGACGCGACGGCAAAAAGAAACCTTAAAAATATCCTCAAAAACGCCGCTGTGTCTGATAAACGGAATAAAACAGCTGATAAGGGAAAAGATTTAAATGGTTCTTACGCCGTTATGTCTGGAACAAAAAGAAGAAGAGTTTCCTTTTCTGATGTGGAAAATTTGGGAAATAAAGAAGCGGAACAGAAAAAGAAACGGCAGAAAAAGGTTGGCATGAGTAAAATTTTTCAGAACAATCGCAGAGATTTTCCCTCTATAGCGCTTCATTGTGAGGAAAAGGGACGTTCTTTGAAAAAAGAAACTTTTTCACAGGAAATGGAAGGAAAAAGAGGGCCGGCCGGATTGTCGGCGCGGTCGGCGGCATTGAAAGCTCTTTTGGGGATTAAAGAACACGGCTTAACGGCGGAAGCAAGCTTCCGAAATGTTTTTAGAAATATTTCTTTGTCCGAAAGAGATAAGGGGTTTGTCCGGCTTTTGGTTTTGACGACTTTACGGTACGAAGGAATTTTGGACGCCGTTGTCGGTGCTTTTTTAAGCAAACCTCTCCCTTCAAAGCAGAAGAGGGTTAAAGATATCCTTCGTTTGGGCGCGGCGCAGCTTTTGCTTTTAAAGACCCCGCCGCATGCCGTTTTGTGGACCAGCGTTGAATTGGTAAAGGAAGAAAAGAAGGCGGCTTTTTTATCCGGCTTGGTAAACGCCGTTTTACGCCGGGTAGGAAAGAACGGAGAAGCTCTCTTGACAGAGAAACGAAAACAGGGGCGGAATGTGCCGGCTTGGTTGTTGGAAAGCTGGAAAGAAGCTTATGGCGAGGAAGCGTCGCTTCGTATCGCGGACAGTCTTTTGGAGGAACCGCTGTTGTATTTGACGGTAAAAGAGCCGAATCGTCTTTCTTTTTGGGCAGAACGGGTCGGCGGTGAAGTTGTTTCCCCTGAAAGTGTTTTATGCCGAAAGACGGGCGATGTTTCTCAACTGGATGGGTACGATGAAGGCGGTTGGTGGGTACAGGACAAGGCGGCTTCTTTGCCTGTTTTGGTTTTAAAGGAGGCTTTCGGCGGTTCTTTGGAAGGGAAAAAAATTGCCGACCTTTGTGCCGCGCCGGGAGGAAAAACGGCGCAACTTCTTTGCATGGGTGCTCGGGTGGATGCTTTTGATATTTCGGAAAGCCGCTTAAAAAGGTTTGAGGAAAATATGGACAGGCTGCATCTGGAAGGATATGAAGCGCGGCGGGCGGATGCTTGCCTGATTGAAGGGGAGGAGGTTTATGACGGCGTTTTGCTGGACGCACCTTGCTCTGCGACGGGAACGCTCCGCCGGCATCCGGAGATTTTGACGCGTCTTTCACCGGAGGATGTGGGACGGTTGGCCCTTATGCAGAAGAAAATGCTTTTATCTGCCGCAAGACTTGTCAAAACAGGCGGCTTTGTTCTGTACAGTACCTGTTCTTTGCAGAAAGAGGAAGGCGAGGAGATTGTCCGTTCCTGCCCTTCTCTGGTTCGGCAGGAGATTTTATCGTCTTCGTTTAAGGATTTTTTAACGGAAGAGAAAAATATCCGAACGTTCCCGTATAACAATACGGATGGTTTTTTTATCTGCCTTTTAAAGAAAAAAAATTAAGGGGTTGCCTTTTCCCTGTTTTCTGGTGTAAAGGTAAAAGAAAGGTTTTTTATGAAGGAGGAGTAAAAAGATGAAAAACTTTGTTTTGAGTTGCTTGTTTGCCGCCGGTTTGGCGGTGTGCGCGCATCCGGCTCAGGCGGATGATTTGTCCCAAAGACTGAAAAAATTGGGTGAATTCGGCGATTGGGAAGCATATTCTTATAACCAGCCAGACGGGAAAGTATGCTATATGGTTTCTTATCCGAAAAAATCGGAAGGCAAATATACGCGTCGGGACGATGTTTTCATGATGGTGACTCGTTGGCCGAATATGAATGGCGACACAACTCATTTTCAAGCGGGATATATTTATAAAACGAATTGGAAACCGACAATTCAGGTTGATTCAAATGAAGAAATAGAAATGTTTTCAAATGAGGGTAACGCCTGGATGAACAATACGGATGACGATGCGCGGGCTATTAAAGAGTTTAAAGCGGGCGACAAAGCGGTTGTCATCGGCGTTTCTTCCAGAGGGACGACGACAAAGGATACTTTTTCTTTAAGAGGTTTTTCAAAGGCGTATCAGGCAATTTCAAAGGCGTGTCCCCGTACCTCTCGGAAAAGACGATAAGGTTTTTGGTTTTTTAAGCGATGAAAAAAAATCTCATCGGATTGGACAGAGACGAGCTTTTGACCGAAATGTCCGAGATGGGGGAAAGCCCGTTTCGTGTCAAGCAGCTGTGGCAGTGGCTGTATAACAAAGGCGAGACCGATTTTGACAAGATGACAAATCTGGGAAAGCCTTTGAGGCAGAAGCTGGCTGAAAACTATATGATTTCCCGGCCGCGGGTTGTGGTGGAAAAGAACTCTTCCGATAAAACACGCAAGTGGCTTGTGTCTTTCAGCGATGGAGAGCAGGTGGAATGCGTTTATATTCCGGAGGAGGACAGAGGCGCCGTTTGTGTTTCCACGCAAATAGGGTGTGCTCAAAAATGCGCTTTCTGTCATACGGGGACGCAGCGATTTAAAAGAAACTTGACGGCGGGGGAAATTGTAGGCCAGTTTATGGTCGCCAGGGACAGTTACGGCGAATGGCCGACGCCGACGGACGAGGTTCGCTATCTTTCCAATGTGGTTGTCATGGGGATGGGGGAACCGCTTTATAATTATGATAACCTGATTAAAGCCCTTAAAATCCTGATGGATCCGGAAGGGATTGCTTTGTCCCGCCGGAAAATCACCGTGTCTACGGCCGGGATGGCGGACAATATTCCGAGATTGGCGACGGATGCGGGAACAAAGTTGGCTATCAGCCTGCACGCGCCGAATAATGAAATTCGCAATAAAATTATGCCGATTAACCGGAAATACCCGCTGGAAGTTTTGCTGGAGGCATGCCGGGAATATCAGGCTTTGTTGCCTCATCGGCAGTATATCACAATGGAATATGTGATGCTGAAAGGCGTTAATGATTCTTTGGAACAGGCGAGGGAGCTGATTAACCTTGTCAAGGGGTTGGAGGTTAAATTCAATCTGATTCCTTTTAATCCATGGGCGGGATGTCCTTTTGAATGTTCGGACATGCGACAGATTAAAAAGTTTGCCGAGGTGTTGGAGGGGGCTTATTACGCGGCACCCATCCGTGTATCCAGGGGACAGGACATTATGGCCGCCTGCGGTCAGTTGAAGAGTTCTTTCTCCGAAAATAGAAATGTACCGCAATCATAGTTATTTTAAAAATTTTTGAATAGTCTCCCTTTTGCTTTTTATGGTTAGGATAAAAGGGCTGTTTTCCTATTACCGTCTTTTTTGATGATTTAAAATTTTTTTTCAAGTATTTTTAGAGAATAATTTCTTTTGTTTGTAAAACAACTAAAATTATTGACAAAATTTTAAAGATGTGATAGAAAAATGCTATTCTTTTTAACCGATGAAATTATGGGAAAAAAATGGATCATTTTTTTTTCTCATGTTAAGAGGGTGAAAAGGAAAAAAGGACTGAGAGATCTGCGTCATATTCTTTATGAGGTGTCTAGATGAGAAAGAAGGTATTGAACATCGGGTACATAATCGGATTTTTTATTTATCATGGATATTCGTAAAAATATTAAAGCTATTTAGGTAAAAAACAACTTCCGAGTTTATGTTTTGCCGAGAGTTTAAAGTGAAAGATGTCAAATATCAATGAAGCAGGAGTCTACAATGAATACAGAAAATTATGGAAAAACAGAGAGCAAAAAAACAGTCGGTCTTTCCAAAAAAGAAAAAACGCAGATTGTCGCGAAGGCTGTTTTTCAGTATATCGGTTTTCTGGGCGTTGGTTTTGTCGGAAGCCAGCTGGCTCGTAAAGGAGTTGCCGGGTTGTCACAGTCTATGCAGTTCTTTGCGGGTATGGGCGGTTTTTGTGCTGCCAGTATAATCGGTTCTACGGCATTTGGCGCTATCTATGACGCCGGTGTTTCAGTTGCGAATAAGGTTAGCTCTTCTTTTCAGCAAAAAACATCTCAAAGAAATGCCGAAAGGGAAAATAAAGTTGCGGAAGAAGATATTTTTCGTGACAGACAGTCTTCGGAGAAAACTCAGCAAAAAGAAGAAATTTATCAGAAAAATTTGGATGAAAGAAAAAAGTATTTTTCCAAAATTATGGCAGAGGCTATTCCTGCGGAAGAGGTAAAAAGTTCCAAAAAAAATTCTGCCAGGATTGGAAAAATTTTGGAAGATAAACATTCTTTGGAAAGGTGAATTTAGTCTTTTTTTGAGTATTCTCCTTATCTTTTTTCTTTCTCTTTTTATTTATTATTAAACTTTTGCCGGTATCGGAGGAAAGAAGGGGGTAAAGATAAATTGAAGAAAAGAATGAAAAAGGGGCTTCCTCTTTACGAAGTTTCATGATTTGAAAGAAGAAAAATCCCCCTTCCTCTGTTTTGGAAAGGCGGAAGATAAGCGGAGAGGCCTTGTAATTCACAGAAAAGCCAGATTAAAGATTCCTTTGAAGGATGGGGATTAAATAAGACCACCCGGAATTAAAAATACCTGATTAAAAAATGTGAATAGGATTATTCGTAACGCACCGTTTCATCGTGAATGTATTCCATACGGATACCGGCGGTTTTGAAAATCTCCTCCGCTTCAAGGGTGGCTTTATACTTATATTCGGCGACAACCCTTTTAATACCGCAGGAGGCCAGCAGCATCGCGCAAGTCCTACAAGGGGACATCTTGCAGTAAACGGTTGCCCCTTGAATGGAAACGCCCATTTTCGCCGCCTGGCAAATGGCGTTTTGTTCGGCATGAATTGTCCGCATACAGTGGGTTGTTTTTGTTCCGTCTTCATGCGTGATGGTTTTCAGCTGATGTCCGATATCATCGCAATGAGGCATTCCCGGAGGGGACCCGACATAACCGGATACCAAAATTTGATTGTCTTTGGTGATGACGCAGGCGGTTCTTCCCCTGTCGCAAGTGGCTCTTTTGGCAAGGGCGTGCATGACTTCAATAAAGTATTCGTCCCAGCTGGGTCTTTGATAGGACATGGCCTCCTCCTTTTTCAGTTCAGGGATTTTTTTAAGTAGGAAAGAAATTCCTCCTCTTTTTGGGTATTGGCATCTTCTTTTTCTCTCATAAACACAAGGTAGGTTTCCAAGGATAAAATCGCCTGTCGGATGTTGTTTTGGTTTGCCTGCAAAAAAGAATCCTCCAACCATAAAAAAGGATTTGTCGGGTCCAAAATCAACATGGTCTGAAGCGTTTTTAAAGCGCCCGCCTGATTTCCGGTTCCCATATAGGCTTCTTTTAGAGCCTCTTGTATTTTTAAGATAATTTCTTTGTTTGTCAAGGGACGGAAGGAGTCTTTTCCCTCTTCTCCGGTTAAAGCAAGACAGTGGTTCAACAGGTTTTTCAAATCCTCGGCATTAAGGATTTTACCACCTTTAATGGGGTCGGCAATGAAGTGTTTTTCATCCTTGCTTTCAATCTGGATAAGAAAATATCGTGGCAGGGATAAAATACCGGCTTTAATATGCAACGCCCGCAACAAATACAGATAAATGAAATTCAGATAAAAAGGATGCAGTCTTCTTTTCTTTGCAATCTGAAGAATATTGAGTGTAAAAGGTTTTGAGGCGTCTTCAAAAGAACAGACATAGCCTCCTTCTTCAAAAACGGTTTCTCCGATAATGCGGAGCAGTTCTTCCGCCGACAGCTCATCCGCCGGCCGTCCGCGCAAAAGCTCATGGGCTTTTAACTCCAGCTCTTTAAAATGGAGCCGCGCATAAGTTTCGGCAAGGGCTGGCGTGTCAAAACGCCCTAAAAGGAAAGCCATTTGCAAAAGGGGCATTTCCTCATCCGGCAATGCGGCCATTTTTCCCAATGTTTTATAATATCCGTCCATTTTCATATTCCGGTTAAAAACTCCTCTTTTCTTTTTTACCCTGAATTGGGCGATGGTCAATATTTTTTTGAAATTTTTTATTCTTTTTTTTCAAAAGCATTTAAAATATGCCTGATAAAGAAAAAACGATTCACCAAAACCGCGTCAAAACGAATGTCATGATTTTGAAGCTCCGGTCGGCTTTGCAAAAAAACTTCCGCTGATTTAACGAGGCGTTTTTGAGAAAAAGGCGAGATGGCGAAGGCGGCCTTTTCAAAACTTTCTCTCTTTTTAACTTCCACAAAAACCAGTGTTTTCCCTTTTTTTAAAATTAAATCCGTTTCTCCGGTACCGGTTCCCCGATAGTATTTGAAATTATGGGATAAAAGTCTGTATCCTTTGAAAAAAAGAACGAAAGCGACATATCTTTCCACTTTATGTCCCATAAAAAAATTTTTTCGGGCGGTGTTTGCCCTTTCCTTTTGACGAAGGAAGCGAGATTGAGACCGTTCGGGCAGCCGCGGTTCTTTTTGGTCTCTACAAGATTTTTGGGCGGGGGCTTTTTCTTTTGAAAAAAAAGGTATTTCCCTTTTTGTGGAGGATTTAGTCGGAAGGGGTGCCATCTTTGATTTCCAAAGCTTTTTTATAAACATCCTGCTTTTTTCGTCCGCTTTCTTTTTGCACAAGGCTGACGGCTTCTTTTAAACTATGTTTTTTAAGAACGTCCTGCAGCATTTTTTTGATATCATCGTCCGTTTTTCCTTCTTTTTCCGCGCGGTTGACAAGGATAACGCATTCCCCTTTGATTTTTTCCCGGTTTTCAAGCGTCCGGATAAGAAAATCCAGAGAACCGGAGAGGGTTTCCTCAAACATTTTCGTGATTTCACGGACGACGGAAGCCTGACGGTTGCCGAAAACTTGCCGCATCAGGCGAAGCGTTTTTAAAATCCGGACGGGAGACTCGTAAAAAATCAAAGTAGCAGGGATTGTTGTAAGCGATTTCAGTTCTTCTTCGGCCGCTTGCTGCTTGGCGGGAAGAAAACCGTTGAACAAAAACCTGTCGCTGGGCAGTCCGGACAACTGCAGGGCGGGCAACAAAGCGTTTGCGCCCGGGACAGGGGTTACATAAATTCCTTGACGTGCACATTCGGCGGCGATTTTATAGCCGGGGTCGGAGATTAGGGGTGTTCCCGCGTCCGAAACCAAGGCGACGGTATGGCCTTCTTTTATTTTTTCTATCAGGAGAGAGACTTTTTCCTCTTCATTAAAGTTGTGACAGGATATAAATTTTTGTTCCGTTTGAGCTTTGATTTCCAACAATCTTAAAAGCTGTTTAGTTGTTCGTGTGTCTTCACAAGCGATAATGTCCGCTGAAGAAAGTACTTCCAACGCTCGCAAAGTAATGTCTTTTAAATTGCCGATGGGTGTGGAGACGAGATAAAGCCCTGCTTTCATTGATATATCCTGATTGTTCCTTGCTTTTTATGCCTGCTTTTCATAAAGGGCAGCGCCGTATTTTCTGTCCGTTCGTGTTGGAAAATCATTGTTCCCTTTTCATTTCAGCATAAAAGGTTTTGTGTAAATGTAAACTGTTTTTTAATTTAAGCTGTTCAATGTAACGCAACAACCAGAGAAATCTTGGAACAACTTTTTGATATATATGGAATAAATGATGAACACACGCCGATGGTTATTAACGAAAACGATTCGGAAACCAGAAAAGCGCTGAAAAGGGCGATGAACGAACAAATTTTGAAAAAACGACAACAAGACTTTTTATCCGGAAAAGCTGCTCTGAAAAATTTGGCGGAAAATCTAAGAAAGGCAGGTTCGTTAAGTAATACCTCTTCTTTGGTTTTTCAAAATTCTGCCCAACCGGAAAAGTTTTTTAATGAATCAGAAAATTTTTCATCTAATGGTAATTATAATTTTGAAAATTTACGAACTATTTTCCCTGAAGTTCAATTTGATTTTTCTTCGTCATTTGGTAAATTTCCCATACAAAAAGAGAATAGTTTTATTTTACAAGAAAGAAACTACAATGAAGAGGAAAATTTTAGTCAGCCGGTGGGGGTAACACCTTTACCAATAGGGAAAACAGATGAAGAAATATTACAGGAAATGAAACCCGTTCTTAAAAACTTAGAACTATCTGCTCATGCAAAAAGGTATGAAAAAAATAGTAAAAGTATTTTTGATAGGAAAGACGATTATGTTTATATAGATACTATGTGTAAACCAACTATTGGAAAAGGTCATAATCTAAAGACTGTGAAAAATGTATTGCAATCACCTATTGTTGTAAGAGGAACTTCTACACCGGTAGATCCTATAATGTTAAATCAATTGCAATATTTGTTGGAACAACAAATAAGTAGCTGTAAAAAAGTAAGAGCTGCTCATTCTAAAGAAGAAGATAGAAAAGCACATCTTCCGACGGCAGAATCTCAAGAAAAAATTTTTGGACGATTTGGTGTTCCTCCTTCATATATTGATAAAAAATTTGAAGAAGATATAAAAGAAGCTCACAGACAACTTAAACAACATATGAAAAATAAAAATAAAGTAAATAAATATATAAGTTATGAAACAACGCCGGATAATATTAAAAAACTTTATATTGATTTAATATATAATTCAGGAAAGTCTCCTTTTTCATATGAAGGGGTTGAAGAAAAGCATATGAATATGG
>CASFRQ010000106.1 GCA_949296785.1 uncultured Alphaproteobacteria bacterium | reverse complement strand
CCTCAGAAAATTCTTTACAGAGATACCCTACCCACTCTTCAAAGCGGAAAGCGGGACAACATCACCTTAAAAAAAGAGGTTTTGCAAGAACTTGCGACGAATGAGCCAAACCAAACCGAAAGAGAATAAAGAAAAAACGGAAAATAAAAAAGAAGAGTGAGAAAAAAGACTTGTTTTTCTTAAAATTCTTTTGTAACCTAAGTTAGCTTATTTTTAAAGAAGGAAAGTTTAGAAGATGAAAACACATATTTCCTATTCAAAATTAATCGCATCAGTTTCCCTTATCGCCTTATGTTCCTTTATCTCACCCTCCTTTGCGCAGGAGGCAACAGTCACTATTCCGGAAAATGCTGAAAACCTTCCTCAAATAGGGGATGTAACAAATACAGAAGATAATGAAGGAAATTATGTTATCAGAGACGAGGTTGGTCATAGACAGGACGCCTTATCTTTGGGAGAAGGCATCCATTTATATGTTGACTGGTCCAATTCTTCTGGTCCTTTTCAAATGCAAAAGGGATTTTCCATGACAGGAAACTCTACTTTGGATATTATCAAAGGAGATGTTGTTTCTTACGGAAGCATGAACATCAACACGACAGAGAGTGTTACTTTAAGCGGCGGAAACGGAGAAACGTCAGTTTTAAGTGTAGCGACAAATTCCGGTACAAATCCGGATTCATCCATTTCGGACTTCACCATTGAAAACGGAAATTTCAGTCTTTATATGGCCTCTTTGCAACATGATGCAACGGGAGGAAATTTTACCCTTGCAAACGGTATCTTTGATTTGACAAATTCTTCTATCATCATGGGGAGTTCTGGTTCTACCGGAACATTCAGCTTCACAAGCGTTGCCATGCATCTGACCGGAACAAACGAAACCTCTTCCATTCAACGGGTATCCAACGGAGATATACAGATCACCGGAACAACTGACAAACAGTCACAGTCAGGAATAGCCTTAAACAGGTCACAGATAGATCTTGCTAATGATAGCGGTAATATTAACATAGACAATACGAAATTATACTTATCCAACGAAGCGAAAATCTATATGAGTGAGCAGGGAACGCATGACATAAACATTTCAAATTCATTCCTTGCATTACAAGACACATCCAGCATTGTTTCCATAGCCGGCAATTCCGGAAATATTTCTCTGACGAACGTGTCAATGAAAATGGGAACGGACGGCGGTTCCGACAGTGCTCTTATTGCTCAACAAGGAATAGGTAACTTGGTAATTTCGGGAAAAACAAACGATAATTCAGATCCCGAATTTTTAGGAACTTATATGATAGAAATGAATGGGAACTCCAGTATTGCCATGCAGGGAAACGGGGCTTTGGATGTTTCCTATGTCGTAATGAAAGATTCGGCCAGCATTTCTAATACAGACAGCACGGGCGGTTCTTCAACAACGCTTTCTTTTATTGAAGCGAACGAGAATTCTGTCGTCAAGCATGAAACAAATAGTTCGTTTTTACTGACGAACGGGACGTTTTTAAACGAATCCCGTCTTATCGTCGGTAAAGAGAACGGCTCAATAAGTGCCGTCAATATGGTTCTCGGTTCAACGGGGGACAATGTAACTTCCTTTAACCAAAATTCAGCCATCTACCAATACACGACAGGGGATATCCAATTCAATGAAGGGACTGTCAATCTAGGTATGGGAGACAATGATGCCGTTACTGTTTATTTTCAAGACGAAAACAGCTTCATGCATGTTAACGGCGGTTCCGTCGGTCTTGGAAATGTCACATTCGCGGGAACGAACGGAGCTTTTGAAAATGGTGTCAATTGGAAATTGGATGCAGGTTCCCTTGTCGCTAAAAATAATTCAACAATAACAGCCAAGCAACTTCTGGTTGGCGGTGACTTTAATTTGGCCGGAGAGAATATTAATTTAAACATTACCGAATCCGCTTCATTTAAAGGTACTTTTGACGCGCAGGGAACATCCATGGTTATTTCCGAAAAAGTCGGCACGAACACGGTTTTTGAAGACGGTTCTCACCTGATACTCCAAAGCTTGGAACTCCAAACACCGATAACTATGTATGATTTATCCATCGGGGCTAATCTGAACCTGGGAAGCAATATTTTAACATTAAAAAATAATTTGACATTGGGTTCGGGGGCGACAATTTCCGTTAATATTCCAAGGTCGGCGACAACCGCCGCCGGCGATGTCATAACGGATCCTTCGGTTCTTCACGGAATGATTAACGCAAACGCCGTTAATGTGACAGACACGGCGCAAATTAACATCACGATTGAAAAGTGGACGACCGTCAAGGGAGAAGGAACCATTTTCAAATTCATTGATACGGTTGAAGCTTTTGATGCCAGCAAGTTTACGATGACAAATAACCGTTATACTTTTACACAAGTAGATTGTCCTCAAGGAAATGGTTTGTGTTACATTGCCACATTGGCAAATGACGGGGCAAACGCGACGCAGGCGATGGGCGGCGATGAAAACCAAATTGCCGTGGCTCAGGCTTATTTGGACGGTTCCGCCTTTACCAGCGGGACAGAAATTGCTCAAGTAGCGGAATATTTGGATCAAATGTCTCAATCAACGGATGCGGCTGTTCAGAAAAATTATTTAAGAACCTTGTCGCTGTTGGCGCCGGATACGGTCGGTTTGACACGGCAGACCGCTCTTAATAACCAGAGCATGTTAATTGAAACCGTAGCCAACCGTTTGGGAAATCCTTCTTTCCATCTGTATAGCGGCGGATTAAACAGCGGTGACAAATTCTTGAATTCCGGTTTTTGGGCGCAAGGCTACTTTAACCATACGAACAAACGGCAGGAAGACAAAGTTTTGATTGACGCGTTCAAAAGCCAGACATTTGGCGGTGCTGTCGGGTTGGATGCCCAGTTGGCTGAAAATATCATGGGTGGTATAGGGTATTCCTATAACAAATCTTCCGTCAAACTGGAAGGGCACACACGCAAAAACAAAATTGAAATGCAAACTGCTTTTGCTTATGCAAAATATCAGCCGAATAACTTCTTTGTTGACGCTATTGTTTCCTATGGATGGGGTGAGCAGACGGATAAAAAGGAGCTGGCCCTTGCAGAATCTATTTTATACGGAGAAAATACTTTTGATATGACTTCTTACGGTGCGCAGGTGGAAGCCGGTTATGAGCTGGAAGCTTTATCCGTCACACCGAGCATCGGGTTGCGCTATTATCGTTTGGAACAGGATGGTTACACAGACTTTTTGGGACAAAAAATAGGGGACAACAAAACGGATGTTGTCACGGCAGTCGCCCAAATTCGGTATGGCGAAACTTATGAATTCTCCAACCGTTCTTATTTCCATCCGGAAATCAGAATTGGCGGAACATATGATATCAAATCCGATAAAGGAACAACCCTTGTCAGTTTACCGAATGGTTCCGCCTACACCGTGGAAGGCGAACAGCTTCCCCGGGCGGCATTTACCGCCGGCGTCGGAGTTACCTTTGAAGTGGACGGTATCGGTGAGTTCTCTTTAGGATATGATTTAGAAATCCGCAAGAAAATGGAATCTCACACCGGTTCCGCAAAAATGAAGATTTATTTCTAAAGAAACCAACATTCAAGCCCTTATGAAAACAAGGGCTTGAATTTTATCCATATAAAAAAAGGAGAAAAAAATGTCTGTCACCTATCAAAAAGGACAAAAAGATAATCGTCCGTGGGGAACTTGGGAGGTTATAGAAACCGGTCCGGAATTTATCGTTAAAAAGATAACTGTTTTCCCTCATCAAAAACTTTCTCTTCAGCTTCATCATTACAGAAGCGAACATTGGATTATCACTCAGGGAACGGGAACCGTTACTTTGGGAGAGAAAACTTTTAAAGCGCCGCAGAACACTGCCGTCTTTATCCCGGTGGAAGCGGTCCACAGAATGAGCAACGAAACGGACGAAACGGTCGTTTTCATAGAAGTCCAGGCAGGGAAAACTCTGGATGAAGAAGATATCGTCCGTCTGGAAGACTCTTACAACCGTGTATAAAGGCTAATGTTGACGGTTAATCCGCCGAAAATACCCATACCGAGAACACGTTTAGATTAAGTGTTCGTTTCCGTTGTTGTCAACAACGGAGTAAGTTATGCTTTGATATCACTCTATATAAAATTCTTTTTTTCAAAAAGTTTCTAGCCAGGAAGTATCCCTTTAACCGGGTTGAATTTTTATGTATCAGATGCCTTAAAGTTTGAAACAAAAAGAAAAATAAATCATTAAAGAACTCTTTCGGAAACATGTCTAACATCGGAAAAAACAAAGAGAGGGAATAAAAAAATCCGACCTCAAGAAAACAATATTTTTACCAGAGAAAATATAAAAGTGCCCTATGTGAAATAAAGAATTTTTATCATATCTTCATATCAAACTTTATTTATGCCAGAAAACAAAACGGAAAGATAAAATAGCAGAGAAAAAAACAGTCGTGCAAACTTTTCAAATTTTATTTTTATCTTTAAAAGGCTAAAAGAAAAATTTAATCTTTTTGTATTTTTCAAATTTATAAACACTTTTGAAAAAACAAACAAATACAAGATGAAGATAAAATTTAAAAGTGACAATCTTCCGAGTTCGGAAAAATCAAATACTTTGGCAGGAAAAAAGAGGAAGTATTTTTCTTAAAAATTCCCCTTTCCTTTCCAACTTCGGATACGCAAAATTTCCTCTTTATGGAAAGAAGGGGCCATCGGCAGATTAACCAAATATGCCCCTCTGAAAAAGAAAAAATTTTCAGGTTAAAACAAAAACTTTTTTTGACAGAGATAAAAGGATTTTTATTTTCTTGTCCTTTTTCCCGTATAAAATTCCTTCAATAAAAAGCACTTTTATAAAAAGCCAGTTTCACCTTCAAATATTTTTAAGATTTAAAATCTTCAAACTTCTGAAAAAAGGTCCCCCCGGTATATCGGAGGTTTTTCCCATAGGACCTAATAAGGCTCTTCTTACCAGCGGCACCTAAAGGAGGTTTGGAAAGCCGTCCGAGCGTAAACTGCTTGCTACCCATAAATGATGGGTCTAAGTCCGTCGTTATCCGGTTTGCCTCCTTGTCTTTTTTTAATTGATTCCGTATGTACTCAGCTGTCTTATTGGTGTTCTTCCCATGTTATCGACATAGTACCCTCGGCACTAAAACTGCCTCCCTCCATATTTAAAACGTACATTTCCCCACCGTTCATATATCAACAAACTGTTTTTTTCCTTTGAGACAGCCCATGAGAAAACTTGCCGAATATTTTTTGGGAGACCTCCAACAACATATGAATATGTTCCACGCATACCTCTGCTTCTATGACAGGATTTCTTTGCGTTTGCTCAATTCTCTAATATAGAGCCAATTTTCAAGACGGAGGCCGCCGTAAAATACTTTTCTGCGTTATTTTGAGGTAAATACACTATGCTTTTACAATTTCCAGCTCGTGTGCAATATCGTATTTATACCCATAATAAAACTCCTTTGTTCTAAAAGTTAATGTAATTGTGAAGAACTACCTTCTAACAAAGGAGTTTTATTGCGTAAAGCTGGAAGATCTATGGAACCTCAGAACTATCCGGGGGCGGATACAATAAAACTCCCCGTCCATCAGAACGGGGAGAGTTTCAACAAAGCCAAAGTGCTTTTTATAAATCAGAAAGCTCCGCAATTAAGCTTCTGCTACCTGTTCTACCGCTTCCGCAACTTCAACGGCTTGCTCAACCGCCTCTGCCGCTTTTGCAATTTCAGCCTCAGCTTTTTCTTCTTGCTTGGCAGCCGCTTTCAGAGCTCTTTTTGCCTCTTCCTGAGAACGGGCGATATTAACCTGAATCGTCTGCTCTACATCAGGATGCAGCGCAAGACGAACTTGATAGATACCGATGTTTTTAATCGGCTGGTTCAAGTCAATATTCTTACGAGCAACATCATATCCTGCGGCTTTCAGTTCTTCATGAATATCGCGGCCGGTAACGGAACCATATAACTGCCCGGCTTCGGAAGCCTGACGAACAATCACTAAAGAAACTTCCTTCATTGTTTCAGCTAAGGCCTCGGCTGCCGTTAACATATCCGCGTTGCGAAGAGCCAACTCCTGCTTTTTCGCCTCAAAATAAGCCATATTTTCTTTTGTGGAACGAAGAGCTTTTTTCTGAGGTAAAAGGTAATTACGGGCATACCCTGTTTTAACCTCAACGATGTCGCCCATTTTTCCCAAATGTTCAATGCGTTCTAATAAGATAACTTTCATTTTCTTCTCCTTAGTCGGCAACATACGGCAACAACGCTAAGAAACGGGCGCGCTTAATCGCTTTAGCCAGTTCCCTTTGCTTTTTTGCGCAAACGAAAGTAATTCTGCTGGGCAGCATTTTTCCTCTTTCGGAAATAAAACGTTGCAACAGCTTGATATCCTTATAATCAATTTGCGGCGCATCCTTACCGGAAAACGGGCAGGATTTGTGCGAACGGTAATAAGTTCTTTGCGTATTTTTTTCCATTTTTAAAACTCCTCCGCCATCGGCTCTTCGGCAGAATCAAACTTCTGCGCTCTTCTTCCCTTAGGGGCCAGCATGCTGGACGGTCCCTCTTCCAACTCATCCACGCGGACGGTCAAATAACGAAGAACATTTTCGTCAATTCTCATCTGGCGTTCCATTTCCTTAACGGCGGGCGCCGGCGCATCAATGTTCATAAACATATAATAGCCTTTGCGGTTTTTCTGAATCTTATAAGCAAGAACCCGCAGACCCCAGTTTTCGCGCTTTGTCACTTTACCACCATTCTGCGTGATGATTTCGGCGTATTTTTCCACCATTTCATCCACTTGCCCCGGCGTTAAGTCCTGGCGCGCAATAAATGTATTTTCATAAAAAGACATTGTTTTCCCCTTATGGATTTTCTCATTTCAACAACCACGGCATCACCATGAAACCGCAGCCTGAAATATAGCTAGTCCGTCGCTAGCAAGGTTTTAACGGAGGCTTTAATATACCTTATTTTTTCAAAAAAACAAGAGGAAAAATCAAAAAAAATCCGAAAATATCATCTCCAGGAGATATTGCCTTTTTCTTTTTTAAAACCTATCATTTTTCAAGTGTTAAGAAATGAAGACAAAAAAGCGCCGGTATATTCCCTCCCTTGCCCGGCAACAACAAAGAAAGGGAGATGGAATGGCAGGCAAGAAACCTTATATCAAAGTAACAAAAAACGGCCCGTACCTTGTTTACGGTGTAACAGAAATTGATGAAAAAGTCATTTTAACGGACGGGGAAGGTTTTTCCGTCGACTATGGGAAAGGAAAAACATTTGAAATTAAATCCGATCCGGTCGCCTTGTGCCGATGCGGATTATCTAAAAACGCCCCGTTCTGTGACGGGACTCATATTAAAAGCGGTTTTGACGGGACGGAAAAAGCTTCTTTTGAACCGATGCAAGTTAATGCGAATGTGATAAAAGGGCCGAATCTGACTTTGAAAGACAAAGAAGGATACTGCGCTTTTGCCAGATTCTGCGATGTCGCCGGCAAAGTATGGAACCTTGTCACCGTCGGAGATGAAGAATCTGATAAAAAAGCGCAGGAAGAAGCTTGTGCCTGCCCCGCCGGACGTCTGATGGTTTTTGACAAAGAAGGAAAGATGATTGAAAATAAGTACGGCCCTTCCGTTTCCGTTCTTGAAGATTCCGGTTTAAAAATCAGCGGTCCCCTTTGGGTTAAAGGATGTATCCGCGTTGAAAGCTGCGACGGGAAAAGTTACGAAATCAGAAACCGGCAAACACTCTGCCGGTGCGGCAATTCGGACAACAAACCTTTCTGCGACGGTACACATGCCTCGGTCAGATTTAAAGCAAAAAAAACTCTGAACACCCTCCCAAAAGGGGTAAATCAATAAACGCAGAAAAATAAAGAAAGGTCCCCTTAAAAAAAGCAGAAAAGCCGGCCTACAAAAGAAAAACAAAAAAGAGGTTGCAATTCATTTTGAAACCTGATATAAGAAGCTTGTTTTTACAATGACCCTATCGTCTAGAGGCCTAGGACACTGCCCTCTCACGGCAATAACGGGGGTTCGACTCCCCCTAGGGTCGCCACGTGAACCAGCGCTCTTTTCAGGGTGCTGTTTTGTTATGCAGAGTAAGGCTTTTGCGCGTTAGAATGTTCGTTTTTCAAAAATTGCGTTTTGGAGAATTTTCTGAACGCTTTTGTTCACATACCTTTATTTTTAATCGCTTGGCTGCGTCGGAATCTCGGCCAAGTCTTGGAATTTAGGCCGGTTATTTACTGATTATTTCCTATTTTTTATAATATATAGAAACAGTAGATTTTTAGTAAAGGGAATAATATTATGAATAAACAAGAAATATATGATTATCTACTCAAAAAAAATATCAAATATGAAATAACCGAACATAAAGCCGTCTACAACATGGAGGAACTGTCTCAAATTAACATTCCCCATCCTGAAGCCGACGCAAAAAATCTTTTTGTACGAGATGATAAAAAGAAAAATTATTACCTTATTACGGCTAAAGGAGATAAAAAAATTGACCTTAAAAAGTTTCGCAAAACAAATCAAACTCGCCCGTTAAGCTTTGCTTCCGAAAGTGATTTGGCTGATATCATGAACCTGTCTCCCGGTTCCGTCACGCCTTTAGGTATATTGAATGATGAACAGAAAAAAGTAACCGTTTTTCTAGATAAATATTTTTTTGACACCATTGATTTAATAGGCATCCATCCGAATGACAATACGGCAACAGTTTGGATGAAACCAGACGATTTAGTCAGAATTATCCAAGAACATGGCAATAATGTTAGAATAGTAGATATCTGAAAAGAGGGTGTATAAATAATCATATAAAGCATAAAAGGGCTCGAAAACCACAAGTTAAGCATCAACAATGCAAACGACAGACATGAAAACTGCTGTTTTTTATTGATTTTTCAAAAGCTTCGGCAAATTTATATGTGTCAGTTTTCAACCTGATTTTACTAAGAAATTTCATAACTTTCCGGAGGCAGGCAGATTATATACGCGGGATTTTAACCCGATTTTTCTGTCTTTTCGGGTACGATTTTGATGGGCAAATAAGGCGTCCTTCTTTCCTTCGTCTCCTGTTTTCCGCTATAGGAAAACTGAAAAGCAATCTCCAAAAGAGATTGAAAAAACTTTACCGGCATAAACTTTTCTTTTTTATAAAAAAATGCGGGAAAAATTTAAATTTTTTAGCCTTTATCTTAACCTTTTCAAAAAAAATCTCGTGTCCGTTATAACTTTTCAAAATACCTATCGGCTTTTAAATAATAAAAACGCGTTTTTCCATTAAAATACATGCACGTTTTTATAAAGATTTTAAAGCACCATAAGCAACCTTACCGGACACCCAGGCATTCCTGCAGAAATTTGTCAAAAACCAGCCTGTCAACCGCTCTTTTCGGAACAGATGAATAATCTCTTTCCATTTCCTGATTAAAAAATTCATCAAAAACGGGAATTTTCAAAACAATTTCTTTTTCCACCCCCTGAGACTTAATCTCTATAACCTCGTTTATTTTTCGGACGAGCTCCTCCGACAAGAAATCTGCCAACTCTTCTATAGTTTCTTTTAAATGAACGGGCGGAATTTTTCCGAATTCATAAACATATTTGGCATTTAAAACACCGCGTATGGAATAAAGATATTTTTTATAAGTTATCGGTTGCCCGCCACGGATATACAACTTGTAATTATTCCGGAACAAGGAAAAATAATGGTGGAACAACTTCTCAGGACTGAAGTTTTGACTGATATATTCCTTAAGAGAAATGTCATTACTGCCTAAATAAACAATGGGGGAATAAAGCCATTCTATTGTTGTCGGGTTGGAAGAGAACAGCAATTTCAAGAATTTAAAAATATCAAATCCCAACATATCCACCAAAGATCCCTGTACTTTACAAGGCCTAAAATCTTTGTCATAAGCTTTTGTAATCACTTCTTCCGGCGGACAAATCGTCAGATAGTCTTTTAATGGGCGAAAGTAAACAAACCGGATATCGTAATCACTGTCCTTGCTGTCCATGCCCCAGGCTCTGCTGCCGTTTTCAACGGCGAACAAAATCGTAATGCCGTATTCCTTTTCAACATCCCGCAACAAACTTGATATTTTTTCAATCACTTTTAACTCCATGCATACAGGCTTGTTTTCAATTCTTCCGTTTTTTCAAACGTTAAACCGTGTTTTTCAGTATTTTTCAAGCAACCTACCCGTTTTTGCCTGAATTTCCACGAAAACCCTTTCCTAAATCCGCCGTTTCACCGGCCTTAAAGTTATAAACAGGTCGGATAATTCTTTCAATCCGAACCGCCGGTGTAATATTTTCAACAATATCCTCCATCCTTTTATAGGCCATCGGACATTCATCAAGAGTCTCTTCATGAACGGAAGTCGTGTAAATCCCTTCCATGGATTTTTGAAATGTTTCCATATTAAAAAGTTGCTTGGCTTTCAAGCGGCTGTACAGCCTGCCGGCACCGTGCGGCGCGGAAAAGTTCCAATCCGGGTTACCTTTTCCGACACAGACAAGGCTGCCGTCGCGCATATTGACGGGAATCAGCAAAACTTCCCCTGCTTTCGCAGAAACAGCCCCTTTGCGCAATATCATCGCCTCCGTATCTATATAGTTATGAATAGTCGTAAAAGAATCCTCCACATGAAGCCCTAAAGCGTTTAAAATATCCTCCGCCATCACCTGGCGGTTATAAACGGCATACGCCTGAACGATTTTCATATCATGAATGTAATCGTCAAACAATTTTCCCTCCAAATAAGCCAAAGGTTTCGGAATATCCGTCAGGCCCTGCTCTTTTAAAGAGACCAGCCCTTTTTTGATTTCCGATTCCTTCCCTTCTTTTTTCAACCGTTCAATCGTTTCTTTCTTTAAAAAGGCAATTTTTTCGCTCAAGCTTTTAAAAGCCTCTTCCTGATAATATTCCGCCACCTGTTTGCCAAGGTACCGGCTGCCGGAATGGATAACCAGGAAAACTCGGCCATCTTCGTCCCTGTCAACCTCAATAAAATGGTTGCCGCCGCCTAAAGTTCCCAGGCTGAGAGCCGCTCTTTCTCCGTTCACTTTATCCCGGCAGCGCAAAGCGTCCAAATTCACCCGTTTCATGTATTTATGCGGTACCAAACGGATATTTCTTCCGGAAGGGATTGACGCGTAAATAAATTCATCTAATTTTTTAACATCTATATCCTTTTCCTTTAAAACATAAACCGCCATGCCACACCCAATATCAACCCCCACAAGGTTGGGAACAATCTTATCCAGAACGGTCATAGTCGTCCCGATGGTGCATCCCGCCCCGGCATGAACATCCGGCATTATCCGGATGGCACTGCCTTTTGTAAATTCCTGGTTGCATAAAGCCTGTATTTGTTCCAAAGAAGCATCATCCACCACATCCGTAAAAATTTTCGCGGTATTGAATCTTCCGGAAACTTCTTTCATTTTTTAATCCCCCGGCCTCTTTTTATCTTTTTCTGCTGTTTATCCTATCCCTTGTCGCCCTTGCTTTCGTCCCAAAGGCGCTCTTTCCTTTTAGTTTACACATTTCCTAAAAGAGTGCAAGAAAACTTTTAATAGAAATTCAAAATTAAAAAATTTAAATTCTTTTGGCTTGCGCTTCTTCCTTTTTCCGGCCTATAATTCAAAATGAGAGGTGACTGTTTTTAAGCAGTATAAAAAGGGAAACAGCCTTGGAAAAAGAAAAAAAGCAGTTGATGTCGGACAAATGGCTTGATTGGGCAAAGGAATTGCAATCCATCGCCCAAAACGGCTTGGCTTATACAAAAGACGCTTTTGACAAAGAACGTTTTGAAAGAATCAGGGAGATTTCCGCGGAGATTGTCGCCTCATACAGCGACCTGCCCCTTGAGAAAGCGAAAGGATTGTTCTGTAATGAAACCGGCTTCCAAACCCCGAAAATGGATACCCGAGCCGCCGTGTTCAAGGGACAAAAAATCCTCCTTGTCCAAGAAAAAGACGGCAGATGGTCCCTTCCCGGCGGCTGGGTTGACTTTGACCGGACAATTAAAACAAATACGGAAAAAGAGGTCAAAGAAGAGGCCGGCTTGTCTGTCAAAGCAGTCAAAATCATTGCCGTTCAGGACAGAAATCTCCATAACAAACCCGTTTACGCCTATAATGTCTGCAAGTTTTTTATTTTATGCGAAACCTTGGGCGGCAGCTTTCAAAAAAATCCTGAAACAATCGCAAGCGGATATTTTTCACTGAATGACTTACCGCCGCTTTCGGAGGAAAAGAACACAAAAGAACAGATTGAACTGTGTTTTTCCGCCTATGCCTCTCTTGGTTGGGAAACGGTTTTTGATTGACTTTCACCTGCAAAAAGTTCAGAAAGAAAATACTTTCCAAGTACTTTTTTATCCCTTTCCTCAACGATATAAAAAGTAAAAAATGGGAAAAAGCCTATAAAGAAAACTTCCGTTAGCATAAGCTTCTCCTTCCACCGCCTCACGAAAAAACTTTCTTGTTCTTTTCGGGGAATAAAACAGGTAAAAAAGAGGAAAAAATGGAAAATATCGCCCTTCTTTTAAAAAACAGAGAATTTGACATGCAAAAAGCCCAAGATTTCGGTTTCATTAAAACATCGGAAGGATGGCTTTATTCCCGCCCTTTATCGGAACCGGGATTTGAGTTTCAAGTGACTTTAAAAGAGCAGGAACCCTCTGTCCGGATTATAGAAACGCAAACGGGGGAAGTTTACGCGCCGGCGCTGCTTCCAACGCCTGCCGGTACTTTTGCCGCTCGTTTGAAAAGCCAAAGCATGGAGCTTCTGAAAGAAATTATTGAAAAATGTTCTTTTTTAAAGGTTTTCACGAATCCTTTTATTCAAAGCCTTATCCGATACGCGGAAGAGACATACGGGGAACAGCCGGAGTTTTTATGGAAGCAGTTTCCCACAAACGCGATACTGCGCCGGAAAGACAATAAAAAATGGTACGCCGCCTTTCTCACCGTTTCACCCAACAAACTAAAAGCCTCCGAAGGAATGCCAAAAAATGAAACAAAAAGCGGTTCAAAAGAACAAAATGACCCCGCTGAAATTATTGATTTCAGGATAGAGGAGGAAAAGCTTCCCGGTTTATTGGACGGCCGAAAATATTTTCCGGCCTGGCACATGAATAAAAAGCATTGGATAACGGTTCTGCCGGATGAAAGCGCCTCAAACGCTTCCTTTGAAGAGTTCCGCCTCTTGTTGGAAAACAGCCGTTTGCTGGCCGCCCAAACTCGAATGAAAACAAAAAAATAAAAGAACCATGGGAGAAAAAACGCCATGCATGATATTTGGAACCCTTGGCACGGCTGCGTCAAAAAAAGTGAAGGTTGTCTCAACTGTTATATGTTTTATCAAGACGAACAAAGGAACAAAGACGGCGGCCGCGTTTATAAGGTTCTGCAAAATTTTGACTATCCCCTGCAAAGGGATAAAAACGGCAAATACAAGGTTAAAAGCGGTGAAACCATCCGCGTCTGTATGACCTCCGACTTTTTTCTCAGCGAAGCCGACGCTTGGCGGCCTCAGGCTTGGGAGATTATGCGACAAAGGCCGGATGTCGCCTTCATGCTGTTGACAAAAAGGCCGGAGAGAGTTGCCGCCTGCCTACCTCCTGATTGGAAAGATGGCTGGGAAAACATTTTCTTTAATATTACGGCGGAAAATCAAAAAGCAGCGGATGAAAGAGTTCCTTTGTTGCTTTCTCTTCCTTTTAAACATAAAGGGATTGTCGCCGCCCCTTTCATCGGGGAAATTTCCTTAAAAAACTGGCTGTCTTCCGGCCAAATTGAACAAGTTGTCGCCGGTGGGGAAAATTACGGCGGCGCCCGTCCCCTTTCTTACGAGTGGGTAAAAAAGTTGTATGAGGAATGTAAAGCCTATGGCGTTTCTTTTTGTTTTATGGAAACCGGTACGAATTTTATAAAAGACGGCAAAACTTACCACATACCGGATAAACGCGTGCAAAGCCGACAAGCTTTCCTTTCCGGGCTGCAATACTTGGGGAAAGGCGTCTCTTTCCGTCTGAAACCGGCGCAAGAACAAGACCTCTTTGGTGAAGAAAAGGAAATTTATCAAAAATTCTTCCGTGAAACATGCGATGAATGCGCTTCCCGCATGATATGCAACGGATGCTCCGATTGCGGCCGATGCAAAACGGCAGAAAAACAAGCAGAAAAAGCAACCCGGAAAACAGTACCGGCGGGAAAATACGGAAAAATAGGAATTTGATAAAAAATTCTTTCAGAATGACAAGGGAAAAAAGGCTTTCTTTGCCTGAAAAGGTAACAGACACGACATCCTTCACATATGATAAATTTTTTTTCGTCCGGCCTTAATATAAAAAAGCAGATTCGTCTTTTTTTTAATCGGCAGAGACTTTTTTTAACGCATCGCCTGTTTTTTCATCACTAAATGTAAAAAAAT
>CASFRQ010000105.1 GCA_949296785.1 uncultured Alphaproteobacteria bacterium | reverse complement strand
CCACGGGAGGATTGTATCAAATTCTCCCATCTCTGGCAAGTTCAGATGCGTCCCTCCTTCAATAAAAACAATGACTTTATTTGGTTCGTTTGTATCATCAAAAAGCATTTGAGAATGGTTGTAAGGAATTGTTGAATCCCTCGTCCCGTGGAGGATAAGAACAGGCTTGTTTAACCGTCTGATTCTCTTGTTGGAGGGAAATCTGTTACGCAGCATGACTCCCGCCGGCAAAATAGGAACCGTTTCTTGAACTAAAGTACGCATGGAATAAAAAGGCGCTTCCAAAATAACACCGTCTACCTGCGTTTGGTCAGCTAACCCCAAAGCAACCCCCGTCCCCAGGGAAAAACCATGGACAACAACCTTGTACCCTCTTTCTTTCAAATATTTATATCCGGCCAAGGCATCCGTAATCAATCCTTCTTCGGAAGGTTTGCCGGGATTGCGGCCATACCCTCTGTATTCCACCATCAAAATGGTGTACCCTTCATTCGCATAAGGAATCAATCGGTCAGCAAAATGAGAAAGCTCATCATTATTGCCGTGCAGGTAAAGAATAGCGGGTTTTTGCGGGTCCCCTTCGTGCAACCAGGCATCTATTTCCAAATCATCTATGGTTTTCAGCTTAATTTCCCGAAAAACGGAATCCATCTGGACATCTTTTGGCGAATAATATCTTTTTCCCGGTTCAAAAATATAAAAATCCTGAGCGGCGATAAAGAAGATAATCAAAAGGACATAACTGGCGGTCAGGAGGCCGGCAATCGTCCCGAGGAACTTTAATGATTTTTTTATGAAGGGTGTTTTCATGATAAGATTCCCTAACGATTCCTTAATTATAAAACTTTATAAGATAATTTAAGGACGATTTCGGCCGAAAGTCAACTTTTATTTCATCGGGGAAAAGCGGCTTGTCAGAATTTGATTGTTTGTATGCGGAGAGTCCCGTTTTCGGCGTCCAAAACCGCCTTTGTCCCCAAGGGGAGAATTTTTCTTTTTTTCATATGTCCGTAGGGAAGGTTCTGCACGACGGGAAAGGAGACTTTCTTGAAAAAGCTGTCTAAGACTTCTTGAACGGTGCCATGGACTTTATGCGAAGAAACGCATTTGTAAAATTTTCCGAAAACGATGCCCGACACTTTGTCAAAAACGCCAGCCAGACGCAGATGGGTGAGCATTCTGTCTATGGCGTAGGGTTCTTCCTCCACATCTTCCAACAGGAGGATTTTGCCCTCCATATCCGGCAGATAAGGCGTGCCGATTAACGCGTTTACCAAAGTCAGACACCCGCCGACAAGCGTCCCTTCCGCCGTTTTTTTGCAGGATGAAACGCTTTTGAGGTTTTTAAAGCAGTCTTCGTCTTTAAGCAAACAATCATTCAGGGATTTTTTTAAAATAGGCGTCTCTTTTTCTCTGAAAGTCCAACCGGTTAAAGAAGGCAGGCCCGCTTTGGCGAATAATGCCAGCTGCAAAGCGGTTGTATCGCTGAAGCCCATGAAAAGTTTCGGATTTTGGCGGACAGCGTCGTAATCTATTTTGTCCAAAATCCTCATGGAGCCATAACCGCCTCGCATCGCGAGGATAAAACGGACAGACGGGTCTTTGAAAAAAGCATTTACCCCTTCCGCGCGGCGTTCGTCCGTTCCGCCGAGATAACGTTCCCGCTCTCCGATATTCGGCGCTAAAACAGGAGTGTAACCGAACTGGAAAAAGTATTTTTTTAAATCCTCTTCCTCTTTTTCATTTTTTACAAAAAAAGGGTAAGAAGGGCAGACGAGCCCGATTTTTTTGAGTTCTTTTCCCGTTTTCTCCATTTTTCAGCTTTCTCCTTTTTTATTTTCCGTTTTTTACTTTCCGCATGGGCGCATTCTTTCTGCCGTTTTCCGTTCTGGGCTTTCCATGCCTGTTTCTTTTTTCGGCCGTTTTTTTATTTTCATCCTTTTTTCGCCCGTCTTTAGGGAGGAAGAAAGAAGGAGGCTTTAAGCTCTATTTCCCTCTATTTTCGGGCTTTCCTTCCCGTATGCCTCTGATTATCTTCATGGAGAGGCGGGAAGAAAAGGCCGCTCCCAGCCGGAAGAAAAACATCTTTGCAGGAGGGAAAAAACAACTTCGGCCGCAGAAGAAAGCCTTTTCCCTTAAAAAGAACAAAACCTATGCCGACGAAAGAGAAAAAGACTTGTCCGAACTGCCGGCAAAAAGACGCCTCAAAAGGTTAAACGCGTTTAACCTGTAAAAAAAGGGGTTTCGGTTCTTGTAAAAAACATCTTTTCCCTCCGAAAGAGGCTTTTAAATTTATCCTTTCCTTCTTTAAAGTTTTATTCCGGCGTGTCTTTCTCCGCGTTTTTTTTTATCGGCTTTTTCTTGCGTTTCTTTGTTTTGCTGATTTTTTTCTTTTACTTTTCTGCCTCTTTTTTTACTACTTTTCCCTTCGGTTCTTTTTTGACGCGTTTTCCCTTTTAAAACAATGAAAAAAGATTTTCTTATTTGCTTTTCTTTTTCAGCTGGTCCAAAATCCTGATGGCAAAGTCCGTCAGGGTATTGTCCCTGGCACCCATGACGACGATTCGGTCGCCGGGGGCGGCTTTTTTCACCAAAGGCGAAATGATTTCATCTCGGTGCCTGTTAAAAAAGGCCTTTGGCTTTTTAAGAGAATCTTTGGAGCGAATGTCGCGAATTAAATCGGCGCTGGAAATATCGGCGTTGACCGTTCCGCCTTCGTAAAAAATTTCCGGCATTAAAAGAGTATCTTCTTCTTTTAAAAGAGTAGAGAACACCTTCACATAGCCTTCGCGCATCAGGCGGGTCGGGGCAAATCCGTGCGGTTGGAAAATAACCCAGAGTCTTCCTTCCTGCTGATGCAAAGTATCCAGAGTTGCCTTGATTTTGTCCGGATTGTGGGCGAAATCGTCGTAAACCGCAATACCGTTCGCTTCCCCCAGTTTTTCCAAACGGCGCTTGACCCCTTCAAAAGAAGAGAGAGCTTTAATAGAAGTAGGATAGTCAATGCCGAACATTTCCGCCGCCGCCATCGCCGCCAGGGCGTTTTCCACATTATGTCGGCCGGGGACATTGAGGGAAACATCATAAACACCGTTGACTTTGAAAAAAGTTTTGTTTCCTTCGTAAACGATATCGCTGGCCCAAATCGTCGCGTCCGTGTTACCGGAACCTGAGAAGGTGGAGGTCATTTCATTCAATTTCAGCATTTTCGCCGTGTAGGGCGAATCCAAATTCAAAACGGCACCGACACCGGCATGGGCGACAAAATCTTTGAACAAGGGGAGTAGTTCCTGTACGGGTTTATGGTCTAAAGAAATGTTCGTGACGACAGCAACGGAAGGAGTATAAAGTTCTATGGAACCGTCGCTTTCATCCGCCTCAATCACGCAAAAGGAACCGTTTCCGACAACGACATTGGAAGGGATTTTATCTTCCGTGTAAGTGTTGACCATAACGCCGCCGTTAATAATTGTCGGATGAAGTCCCGCTTCGTAAAGAATATGTCCGGTCATGGCCGTGGTAGTCGTTTTCCCGCTGGTGCCGGCGACGGCGATTCCGTTTTGACCATGCAGAATTTGCGCCAAAAGTTCCGCCCGTTTGATAATCGGGAGATTCAGTTCTACGGCTTTTTGAACATCCGGAATGGTGTTTTCCACGGCGGTGGAAACGATAAAAAAATCAACGCCTGCGTCAACGCCCGACCCGTCCTGCGGAAAGATTGGGATGCCTAAAGAGGAAAGGCGGGCCTGAATGCTTTTGTTCTTTCCTAAATCAAAGCTTCTATCCGAACCGGATACCTCATGTCCTGTCTGGACAAGGTATTGGGCAAGCGAACTCATGCCCGAACCGGCGCATCCGCAAAAAAAGTATCTCATTTTTCAAAAACCTTTCCGACTTGAAAATTTAAATTTTGAAGACTTGATTTCTTATTTTATGTACTATAAAGATATTTAAAAGCGAAGTAAAGGATGAGTTTTGAAAACGAAATTACCCCTTGGATTGTCGGCGTGTGCCGCTGTTTTTCTTGTTTTGACACTGTTTTTTTCTTTTGGGGCAAAGGCCGCGGGGAAAAAAGGCTTGCCCGTGGAGGAGAGTAAAGTTTTTGCTTCTTCGGTCAATCAAGGCGGTGCCTTAGGGGACAACAGTCATATTGTTTTAAGTGAGGCGGACGAAAAAGCCTATCGCCGGATTTTCTTCCTGCAGGAGAGGGAACGGTGGCAGGAGGCGGACGCTCAAATCAAAAAACTGAACAATAAAATCCTGATGGGGCATGTGCTGGCGCAAAGGTATCTGGATTCCGTCACCTATAAAACAAAGGCAAAGGAGATTGAAGCCTGGTTTCAAAAATACGGTACCCAGACGGAAGCGGCCCGGATGTACACTCTGGGTAAAATCAAGAAAGCTTCTTTAAAAAAGCGTCGGCCGAAACCCATGTACGGGGAAGGAACGGGCGCGTGCGCCACCTATGTTCGGGACGAACCGATTGACAGCATCCGGAATTTATCCTTTTCTTACTTGTCCACAGACAGGAGGAAAAAGGCCAAGCAAGTAATGAACGGTATTTACCGCGCTCTTTTGAATGGAAAGACTTTGACGGCGAAAAATTTGATTTTGGGGGAGGACGCCAAAAACCTGTTCAACGCTAAGGATCACGACGCGGCGAAAATTGCCTTGGGCTTTTCTTATTTTATAGACGGCCGGGACGATTTGGCTTTGGAAATGTTGGTTCCCGCCGTGAAAAGATCCGGAGACAGGCTGCCGCTCGGACATTGGACTTTAGGGTTGGTTTCCTGGCGCAAAGGGGATATTGAAACCGCCGCGTACCATTTTGAAAAGCTGATTGATCATAAAAGAGCCAACACTCTTTTAAAAGCGGGAGGGGCGTTTTGGGCGTCGCGCGCGAATTTAAAATTGGGGAATGTGACGGTTGTCAATGCCTTTTTGGAAAAAGGAAGCCGTTTCCCGAGGACTTTTTACGGTCTTTTGTCTATGCGCGCTTTGGGGGAGGATTTGAACCACACATGGGAACAGCCGGTCAGTCCGTCCGATGAAATTCAGGAGTCTTTTTCCCATCCGGCGCTTCAGAGGATTTACGCTTTAAAGCAGGTCGGGCAAGAGAAAAAGGCGCAAGCGGAGCTTTTGCAGCTGTATCTGAATTCGGACGAAAGTACGCGGCCTTTGTTGTACATCGCGGCGCAAAGCAGCGGTTTGGCGGATGATTTGGCGGCGGTTTCGGGCAGGTTGGAGTCTTCTTCGGACAGGTCGCGGTATCCGGCGCCCCTGTGGATGCCGATGAACGGCTGGCAGGTGGATAAAGCGTTGGTTTTTGCTTTTGTCCGGCAGGAATCCTGCTTTAACCCGAGGGCGAAAAGTTCAAGGGGAGCGATCGGTTTGATGCAAATAATGCCGCAGACGGCAAAGGAAACCGCGCGTTCTTTGAAGGTAAAATGGGAATATGACCGGCTGACGGATATTGATTATAACCTGGCTTTGGGGCAAGCTTATTTGAAAAAGCTGCTGGAGGACAAGAGAATAGAGAATAATCTGATTTTTCTGGCAGTTGCTTATAATTCCGGGCCGGGCAACCTGTCCAAATGGCGTCGGAAAATGAAGTATAATGATGATCCGTTTCTGTTTATTGAAAGCATTCCGTCCAAAGAAACGAGGGCTTTTGTGGAAAGGATTATCACCAACTACTGGATTTACCGCTCTT
>CASFRQ010000104.1 GCA_949296785.1 uncultured Alphaproteobacteria bacterium | reverse complement strand
CGGCGAATCGTCCGCCGGCGTATTCGGTAAGGAAATCAGAATCGTTCGGATTTCCTCTTCCAAAGAAGCGTCCGTTGCCTCAATCTCCGCCATTTTTGCTTTAATATCGGCGACCTCAGCCGTTAAATCCTCCACGGGCATCCCCTGGCGTTTGGCTTCGCCGATTTTTTTGGAGACCTCGTTGCGTCTGGCCTGCAGTTCCTGGTAAGAAGTTTGAAATTGACGGTATTTTTTATCCATATCCAGCAATTTTTCGGAAACAGGGGGCAGTCCCCTTCTCTGCAATCCTCTATCAAAAACATCGGGATTTTCCCGAATCCATTTTATATCATACATTTTAAATCCTCTTTTTTATTTTGATATGATTTCTTTCTTATAGAACGAAAAAAACGGTTTGTCAGCCCGTAAATACAAATCCCTGTACGATTTTTGCCAAAAAACCGCCAATGGCCCTGACAAACGGAGAAATCAGGTCAATTCCCAAAACCGGCAAAGCCACCAACAGTAAAAATAAAACCGGCAATCCGTATTTTTCCGTTTTTGCATATTCATATGCCCATTTTTCCGGTAAAAGAGCCGCCAAAATCCTTCCTCCGTCCAAAGGCAGGATAGGGAATAAATTAAACGCGGCCAGCGCCAAGGAAAGAAACGCCATATTCCTGAAATTCACCAAAAACCACAAGCCCCAGCTGAAAGGCGGCGCAAAAGAAATAAGCTGCACCCCTAAAACACTCAAAATAACCAAAACAACATTCATCAAAGGCCCCGCTGCGGCGACGATTCCGGCACCCGCCCTCGGAAAACGCAAGGCCCGAAAATTAACGGGAACCGGTTTTGCCCATCCGAATAAAAACGGCGAACCTGATAAAAAAAGAATTCCAGGAAGCAAAACCGTTCCGACCGGATCTATGTGGCTCAGAGGATTTAAACTCAATCGTCCTGCTCGCAGCGCCGTTTTGTCCCCTAAAAGAAGAGCGGCCCATCCGTGCGCTACCTCGTGTAAAATGAGGGAAGCCAAAACGGGAATAACCCATGTCGTCACAAGAAAAAACTGTTCCATCTTTTATCTCTCTCCTAACGCATTTTTGTTTTTATCCTCTTTAACCGCGCCGCGCCACTGTTTTTTTAATCTTTATAAAAAAAATTCCATTAAATAAGGAGAAGAAACCTAAAAAACTTTCTTTAGAAAAAATTACTCTTCCCGGCAAAGCTATGACATAATTTTTTCCGCTTTGTCATCAAACGCTTTACCCCGATGACAGTCTAGAGAAAGCCGCCCCAAAGCGCGCTCCATCCTGGCCAAAGGACCTTTCAGCAAAGTAAAACGGGCGCCGGAAAGAACTGCCGCCTGTTCGCTGTCCATCAAACCCAACTTTTCGCCTAACTCAAAATGTTCCAAGGGCTTGAAGTCAAATTCTTTCGGCGTACCGACCCGGCGCAGTTCCAAAGCATCTTCATCGCTGTCTCCGTCCGGCGAATCGTCCGCCGGCGTATTCGGTAAGGCAATCAGAATCGTTCGGATTTCCTCTTCCAAAGAAGCGTCCGTTGCCTCAATCTCCGACAGAGTTACACGACCTATCCCTCTGACGCAAAAGACATCCTCAGGTCTCGGAAATAAAGAGAAATTGCCGTTTTTATTGTCAGTTGTTTTTTCCGGTTTTGGACAGAGCCCTGATTTCACCGTTTGCCCGGTTTATCGGCGGGTTTTTATAAGAAAATGCCGCCTTTCTTTTTCCGTTAACACCCTTTAACCGTCTCAAACCCTACCATAGCCAACAGGGAATCTCTCCCTCTGAAAGGAAAACAAACCATTTTGAAAATCGTTCAGATTTAGCTCTCCCCGCCTGGCAGAAAAAGAATTTCCCTCATTAAAACCGTCCCTGCAGACAATAAAACGCAATCCCGTTCCGAATAGAACAATCCGCCCGATTCTGAAACTGCTTATTTTCATCGGAAATTTCCGTACCTCCCGGATTTTCGGAAAGAAATTTCACCGGCCTGTCCTCTGCCTTTATAATAAGGAAAGACGATTTTCTTTTCCGACAAAACATATATGTTTTGTCGGAAAAAACTTCGTCAGAAAGGCGCCGTTACGCAATCCTGCTTTCTTTTCTTTAATTTATCACAAAGGCGGCGTGCTTCGGCTCTGTCTTTGTATTTACCGGCCAACAGACGGTAGAACTTTCCTTTGCCGGGGACATCAACCTCAACAACCTTATGCGGCAAATCAATCAATAAAGCAGTATTTTGTTTCAGTACTTTCGGCCAAGCCCTCTCAACGGCGTTTTTATCTTTCAAAGACAGCAGCTGAACAGCCCAGAAAGAAGTTTTGTCAGCCTTTTTTGCACCCGAAGAGGCAACCGCTTTCTTATTCGCGGAATTTTTCTCCGCCTTTTCCGGCGAAACTTTTTTGACCGCTTTACCAACCAACGTATCGTCCGAAGAAACCTCAGAGGCAGGCTTCGCAGGAACAACTTCCCCGGCTTTCACGACTTCCTCTCCTGAAGGTTCCGTTTTTAAAGAAACAGCCTTCAAAGAAGAATCGGACGCAGTCACATTCGCAGAAGAACCCTGAACAGTTTCTCCGCCAACCCTTTCTTCAGTTTCGCCGTTTACCGCCAAGGGAACGCTTTCCCCTTCCGAAACGGCAGATTGAACGGAAACCGTTTGGACAACAGGTTCCTCCGATCCCTGACGCTCAACCGCCTCATCCGCAACAGGTAATGCCCCGCCGATATTTTCATCGTCTTGCGCATGGCTTAAAGGGAAAAGTTCCAACGGCGCCTCCCCCGAAACGACAACTTGAGGCGTTTCCTCCTCTTCGCTAACTTGCGCAGCGCTTTGCAAAATCAAATTTCCGATATCATCCGTTTCCTGCCCGCCAGTCTTTTCCGCGGCCTCTCCCTCTTCGGAATATTCTTCCAAAACCGGTGAAACAGGTTCCTCCGTTTGAGGGAAAAAGCGTTCAACCGTCCGTTCTTCCTCTTGAGAACGAATAAGCTGATACACCTGTTTATCCTGATCGGGGATTTCCATGCCTCCCGGACTTTCGGGAAGAACTTTCATCGGTCTGTCTTCCGCCTTTATAATAATGGGAGAAACGATTTTCTTTTCCGACAAAACATATTTCCAAATCAAAAAACCGCCGATAACCGATAAAACCAGCAGTAAAAGGATAACTTTTATTACGGAGGAAAATTTTACCTGTTCCTCTATGACAAAAGAAGAAGATAAAGGCTTTCCCTGCTCTTCTTCCATAAAAGACGGTTTAGAGCCGAAAGCGACGGCCTCTTCCTTCACCTCAAAATCGTCGTCCGGATTAAACCGCGTTTGAGTATCCGAAGAACTCCTTTCCGCCCTTTCCGGCCGGCGGTCTGCCAGAAAAGCCTCCGGCGCCCGATTCTCTTTTCCGGCAGAATCATCTTTCACCTTTTCAGAGGATACTCCATGAATCCGAGAAGCCCCCCCTTCTTTTGAAAACTGATTTTGGTCCGGATTTAACGGCTTCTGATTTAAAGCGGACAGACCGGCAAAAGCCCCCGCGGCCCGCAAAGCGTCTCCCCCTTCAGCCTTTTCTTCAGGCGATTGGGAAACCTGCCTTTGCGAATCAACGGAAAAAGGAGAAGCCCCTAATTCTTCTTTATCCAAAACTTCATCTTCTTCTTTGTTCGCGGCTTCATCTTTAAAAGAAGCACCTGCAACAAAAATGCCGGAATCGTTTTTCGCAGCCGCCTTTTCTTCTTCATGGAAAACAGCGCCGGAGGTTTGTTCCTCTTTCCTGCGAAACATTGTTTCGTTTGAAAAAGAATTGGCAAAAACCTCCCCGCCGAAAACAGCCTCGTCCTCGGCGCCGGAGCCAACTTCCGTCATTTCTTCACTTGCCGGCCTCTTATCCTCTTTTTCTTCGGAAAAAACAGCAGAGTCGCCCCGGCTTTCATCAGCTTCTTCCTCTTTTGGAACGGAAAAAGCGTCCAAATCGTCATCGGTAAATTTCAAATCATCGTCATTCATCACATTTCCTCCGCCGGCGCCACGCCAAACACGGCCAGCCCCGATTCAATCACGGTCATCACACCCGCCACCAACGCCAGACGCGCCTTGGACAATTCCTCATCTTTCGCCTCAATAAAGCGTTTGGAAACATCCTCCCGCCCTCTGTTCCAAAGGCCGTGGAAAGCAGCCGCGACATCGTTTAAGAAATACGCCAGCCGATGCGGTTCATTGGCGGCGGCGGCCATCTCCACCTGACGCGGCCACAACGCCAGTTGCCGAACAACGGCCAGTTCGTCTTCCTGCAACAAAGACAAATCCGCCGACGAAATCAGCTCGTCTGCCTTTTTGCCGAAGGTCTCCTCCGCCAACCGTTTTACGGACGCCCCCCGGGCATGCGCGTACTGGACATAGAAAACAGGATTGTCTTTGGATTGTTCCTTAACCTTGGCAAAATCAAAATCCAACTGGCTGTCTTGTTTGCGCGTCAACAGATAAAAACGCACGACATCGGTGCCCACCTCGTCCAACAAGTCTTTAAAAGTAACGAAAGTTCCCGCGCGCTTGGACATTTTCACCGGCTGCCCGTTTTCGGTAAAGTTAATCATCTGACACAAAAGAAAATCAATTTGGGCGTCCCCTTTCGTCACGGCCTTCACCGCCGCCTTCATCCGGGCGACATACCCGGCGTGGTCGGCGCCCAGCACCATAATCAGTTTTTTAAAGCCTCTTTTATACTTGTCCAGCTGATAGGCGATATCCGGCGTGAAGTAAGTATAAGAACCGTCGGAACGACACAAAGGCCTGTCCACTTCGTCGCCGAAAAGCGTGGACTTAAAAATCGTCATTTCCTTCGGCTCCCAATCATCGGCCGCTTTGGCGCCCTTCGGTTTTTCAAGGACGCCCTTGTAAATTAAGCCTTCCTTGTCCAAAAAGTCCATCACCTTTTCAACGGCGCCGGAATCCGCAATCGCTTTTTCCGAAGAAAAGACATCAAAATGGATATTGGCCTGCGCCAAATCCTTTTTAATCATTTCCATCATTAAATCGGCGGCAGTCTTTTTAAAGTAAGGCAGGTACTCTTCCTCCCCGACGCCGACCCATTTATCCCCGTCTTTTTGAGCGATAAACGCGCCGACTTCCTTTAAATACTCCCCGGGATACAGGCCGGCCGGAATTTCGCCTATTTTCTGTCCCAGAGCCTCCAAATAGCGCAGATACGCGGAACGGGCCAGCTTCGCCACCTGCGCACCGGCGTCGTTAATATAGTATTCGCGCGTGACATCGTATCCCGCCTTTTGCAGCAATGAAGACAACGCGTCCCCGAAAACCGCCCCGCGGCTGTGCCCCACATGCAAAGGCCCCGTCGGGTTGGCGGAAGTAAACTCCACATTCACTTTTTCGCCGCCGCCCATCGTGCTATCGCCGTAATGAACGCCCTCTTTTAAAATCGTTTCCAGCTGGTGCGTCCAAAACTTTTCGGACAAACGCATATTGATAAACCCCGCGCCCGCCACCTGCGTCGTTTCCACGAAAGGATTCTCTTGCAGCCTGGAAGTTAACAGCTCCGCCAAATCGCGCGGCTTCATCCCCGCT
>CASFRQ010000103.1 GCA_949296785.1 uncultured Alphaproteobacteria bacterium | reverse complement strand
CTACCGCGTTTTAACAGCCGTAGATTCCGCCGTCATGGTGATTGACGCGGCAAAGGGTATAGAAACGCAGACTAAAAAGCTGTTTGAAGTCTGCCGCCTGCGCGATATACCTATTATCACCTTCATCAACAAAATGGACCGCGAAGGGCGCGATCCTTTTGAATTGTTGCAAGAGATTGAAGAAACTCTCGCTTTGGATGTTTCTCCGGTCAGCTGGCCTATCGGCATGGGCAGGGATTTTAAAGGATGCTACGACCTTATTAACAACCGCCTGAACCTGATAGACAAGCAGCAGGACAAATCTAAGCTGCCTCAAATCGGAGAAGAGATTAAAGGATTGGACGACGATCGGTTGGACAAGGAAATTCCCGCGGATTTAGTCGCAAAATTGCGTTCCGACGCGGAGTTTATCGGCGCTTTGTGCAAGCCCTTTGATGAGCAAGCTTATTTGCAAGGAACCATGACCCCCGTTTATTTTGGCAGTGCCATCAACAACTTCGGCGTTCGGGAACTGTTAAACGGTATCAAAAAGCTGGCTCCCTCCCCTCGTTCGCAAGAAACCGCCAAAAGACAGGTCTTTCCGGATGAAGAGAAAACAACCGGCATTGTTTTTAAAATCCAGGCGAATATGGACCCGAAACACCGGGATAGGATTGCTTTTGTCCGTTTATTTTCCGGTCATTTTAAAAGAGGAATGAAACTCACCCTCACTCGTACGGGAAAACAGTTGATTTTAGGCAACGCCATGCTCTTTTTGGCACAGGAACGCGAATTGGCCGAAGACGCCTACGCCGGGGATATCATCGGCCTGCCCAATCACGGAACTTTGCGCATCGGAGACACATTAACGGAAGGAGAAAACCTTTCTTTTAGAGGCATTCCGAGTTTCGCACCGGAACTTTTGCAAAAAGTGCGCGCCATAGACCCTTTGAAGGCCAAGCATTTGGGAAAAGCTTTGGACCAAATAGCGGAGGAAGGCGGCGCCAGCGTCTTTAAGCCCGTTTTGGGCTCTGATTTTATTGTCGGCGTCGTAGGCCAGTTGCAGTTTGAAGTGTTGGCCGACCGCATCCGAACGGAATACGCCATTGATGTGGCGTTTGAGCCGACCTCTTTTGCCGCCGCCTGCTGGGTGGAAGGAACGGAAGCGCAACTGAAAGACTTTACGGAACACAACAGAGCCTCCGCCGCGCACGATTACGACGGCAACACGGTCTTTCTGGGACGCAACGGTTGGCAAATGGAAAAGATTAAAGAGGATTATCCCCATTTAAAATTCCTGAAAGTCAAAGAACAAAGTTTCCAAATGGAAAAATAGTAAAGTAAAATCAAGAAACGAAACTTCCGGGCACTAACCTGATGAACCGGAAGGGAAAACTTTCTTCTCCTCGCAAATGAGAAGTAAAGGCAGAGTTTGATTGCAGAAAGGACACGAAGAAGCTTGAACGGGAAAAGTTCAAAAAGCGACGCAAAGCAAAGTTAAGCGCCTCAAAAGAGCCCTGCCGAGTATAGCATAAAGGAGGTTTATTCTAATTTGACTTGGTTTGGCGCGAAGAAAGTTTGTTTTGCTTAATCGGTCATAAGTTAACTTTATTTTGCTCGGAATAAAACTAAAGAGGAAGAGAACAGGGACAGCCCTGCCGTCTAAACAAAACCCTAACTTTATCCGTCCTATATTTCTTTTGTTTTTTTCAGGAACTAGACCGTCTTTTACTTCTTTTTCTTGTCTTTTTTAGAAAAACATGTTAAAATTTAATAAATAAGTTTTAAAATATGGGATTTAGCGGCGATGTTTTATTCCGACTTTCTTTATGACAGCAAGGAACTGACTCTTAAAAAAGCCAACGAGATTATTGATATCTGCAACAATCCCGAGAAGATAAAGAAAAGCAGTTATCTTTTAACATTACCGAACACAAAGGGGCTCAGCTCGTCCGTCGTCGCCTGCATGGCAAAACAGATAAAAAATCAAAACACGATTAACATCCGGATTATCGGCGGGATGGATGATTCCCTTCATCCGAAATTTCAGGATCCGGAACTGATATTGCTCAATATGTACAAACCGGCGGAACTGTCCGGTATCCTTTCACGTTTTGAAAAAATAGAAGAAGATGTCAATCCGAAAGATCCCCCTATTGTTCGCGCGGCACAGATTTACGATACCTTGGCCCGCTCCGTTACCTATCCGGAACAGCCGCAGGATTATGACGCCTGCCGTTCTTTAAAAGGGCTTTTAAAAAACAACGAGATGATTTGCGTCGGATACGCTTTGCTTTTTAAGGAAATGATGGACAGGCAAGGAATTGAATGCGAATATATCCATGGGAAAAAGCATGCCTGGAACAATTTGAAAATTGACGGCAGGTGGTATCCGATGGATTTAACATGGGGGGCGGAGGAAATTCAAAAGAATCCGAATCATGTTTATACGGATTTTGCCGGTGACGCAAAGTTTTACGAATATGAAAACCATGTTCTGGACGAAGGGGAAAAAGCGCGACCGGTTCTGTGTTTTTCAAAGGAACAAATCGCGTTGGTCAACAAAGCTTTAGCCGGCAGAGCGTCCTTTGCCGCGGCGAAGGAAAAGGCTCCCTTAGACATAAAACTCAGGGAACAATTCCAAAAAAACGCCGCTTCTTTTTAAAAGTCTTTTACCCTATGCATTTTAAAACTTTCCTCTTTTCAGAAAGAAGCGGGAAACAAAACGGACAGAGAGAAAAACTCAAGACGAAAAGCCGGTTGACAAAATCAATAAATAAAATTAAAAACCGGCGCCGATTTCGCCGTTAAAACAGCCGGTGAAGTTTTATAAACGAACAAGAAAAATGAAAGATAAAGATAACAACCTTCCTGTTTTAATCCGACGGGAAATGCCTCAGGATTTTAATGCAGTCTATCAAGTCGTTAAAGAAGCTTTTGCCTCAGCGGAACATTCCGACGGCGACGAACAGGATTTGGTCTGCCGTTTGCGGCAAAGTCCGGCTTTTATCCCGGAACTGTCTTTAGTTGCTGAAACAGACGGAAACATTATAGGTTTTATCATGTTTACAAAATTAAAAGCCGGAAATACGGTACAGCTTGCTTTGGCGCCCCTGGCCGTCTTACCGTCCTTTCAGGGAAAAGGTGTCGGCGGCATGTTAGTTCAAAAAGGCCATCAAATCGCCCAACGCCTCGGCTACGAACTTTCAATTCTGATAGGTTATCCTGATTACTACACGCGTTTTGGCTATGAAAAGGCGACACGTTTCGGTCTAAAATCCCCCTTTGACTTGCCGGAAGAGGTATTTATGGTTCGCAATCTGACGGATAAGCCTGTTCAAATTAACGGGACCGTAGAATATCCTAAAGAATTTTTCAATAAAAACAGTATCTAATCCTTTCTTCAACCGCTTTTTTATCCTTATGTCTTTTTTCATCTTTATTCCCTGAGTATCAGGACTTTTTGCTATGTTTTCAAAAACCTTTTGAATGTTTATGTTGTCTTACGGGAACATCAAAAAGGAGGAGAAAATGAAATCCGTCAAAGGAACGCAAACAGAGAAAAATCTGCTCATTTCGTTTATCGGCGAAGGACAAGCCAGAAATCGCTATACTTATTATGCCAAACAGGCGAAAAAAGATGGCTACGAACAAATCGCGGCGATTTTTGAAGAAACGGCGGAACAGGAATCCGTCCATGCCAAACAATTTTTCAAATATCTTGAAGGCGGGGAAGTTCATATTGACGGCACATGGCCGGCCGGCATTATCGGAACGACCGAACAGAATTTAAATGAATCCGTCATGACAGAACATGAGGAAAATTCAGACCTGTACCCTGCTTTTGCAAAAGTTGCGGACGAGGAAGGCTTTCCTAAAATCGCTGCCACATTCCGGGCTATTGCCGTTGCGGAAACATTCCATGAAAAACGTTTTCAAGAATTTGAAAACCTTATCAAAGCCGGAAAAATCTTTAAGAAAGACAAAGTTATCAGATGGCGCTGCCTGCATTGCGGCTATATTCACGAAGGAACGCAGGCGCCGCAAAAATGCCCTGCCTGCAAACATCCGCAAGCCTACTTTGAAATTTTAAAATATCCCTGGGAAGAAGAACTTTGACATCCCATTCCTATTTCCATGGAATACAGAACAGGGTAAACAAAACAATCGCCGATCGGGAAAACCGTTCTTCTTTTATGGAAATATAAAAAACTTAATTTCGGTCCGAGACAAAAAAGAACACCTCTCAAAGTGTTCTTTTTTGTATTGTGTTTTCCTTATAAATCAGATATAAGACAAGTATAAGAAGAAAAAGTCTCCCTAAGTGTCAAAAATCGGAAAGAAGCTTTTTAAGGAAAATCCTGTTAATTATCAAAAAAGGGGGCAACGGCCTCCTTGAGGAAACTAGGAGTAAAAACACACCTTGAGATTCCGGAAAAGATATTCTTTCTTTTATCAGCCCCTTGACTGGAAAGAGACAGAGGAACATATTAATGAAATAAATAAACACCATAGAAAAACGAAAAATGTCCTTAAAGATTAAAGAAAAAATTCAGGCGCCGAACGCCATTCAGGATTACAAAAGAATTTTTCCCTATGTCAAGCCATATTTATGGCGGGCGATATTAGCCGTTCTTATCACAATTCCTTTAGGTTCCATGGATGCTGTCATCGCCTGGGCCTTGCGTCCGTATATGGATGTCGTAATGATTGAAAAGAATGTCAAAGCGTCTTCCTATATTCCTTTACTGATTGTCGTTTTCAGCTTGGTTCAGAGTTTTTTAAACTATGCGACAACTTATTTAAATACCTGGGTCGGCAATAAAATCACCATGGATTTAAAATACGATTTATTTAAGAAACTGATGACTTTTGACCCCGCTTATTTTGATAAAAACTCTTCCGGCAATATACAGTTTCGTTTCGGAACGGATGCGGAAATGGCTTGCAGCGGACTTTTATCCAACCTGAAACTTTTTACAACAAGACTTTTTTCCTCCATTTCCCTGATTTTCGTCTTGTTCTATAATTCGTGGCAGCTGGCGATTTTGGCTGTCGTCTTTTTATTCGGCGCCTTGTATCCCTTGGCCACCGTTCGCAGAAAAATAAAATCCATCACATTAAAAACCGTTTTTTCCGGCGGACAAATTATCACACACTATAATGAAGCTTTTCAGGGAAACAGAGTCATTTCCTCTTACAACCTTTATGATTACCAGGAACGCAAGTTTTACGATACTTTAAAAACCATGTTCAAACTGGGAATGAAAATGATAAAAAAGACGGGACTGATTTCCCCGATGATGCATTTTATCGTTTCCCTGGGAATTGCAGGAGCCATTTGGCTGGGCAGTTACCTGATTATTACAAACCAGCTGACGCCGGGCGGTTTTGTCTCCTTCATTACCGCTCTTTTAATGCTCTATCAGCCGATTAAAAGCATCGGGACAAACTACACGAACATCCAGCTATCCTTTATGGCAATGGAAAGGGTTTTTGAGGTGTTGGATTCCGTCCCTGCGATTAAAAACAAAGAAAACGCCCTACTCCTGCCCGGGATTAAAAAAGAAATCAAGTATCGGGATGTTTGCTTTGAATACATCCCGGGAAAACCTGTTTTAAAACATATCAACCTGACGATTAAACCGGGACAAACAATTGCGTTTGTGGGAAATTCAGGCGGAGGAAAAACAACGCTCGTAAATCTTCTGCCCAGGTTTTACGATGTTTGCGGCGGGCAAATCACAATTGACGGAACAGATATCCGCGATTTAGATTTGTATTCTTTAAGGGATAAAATTTCCATCGTTTTCCAAGATAATTTTCTCTTTGGCGGAACTATCCGCGAAAATATTTTATTAGGCAACGAAAACGCAACGGAGGAACAGCTGCGTTCGGCAATTAAATGTGCTTGCCTGGAGGAGTTTGTTTCAACCTTGGACTTGGGCGTTGACACAGAAATCGGGGAACGGGGCATCCTTTTATCCGGCGGACAGAAACAGAGAATCGCCATTGCCAGAGCTTTTATTAAAAACGCGCCGATTGTTATCCTTGACGAAGCAACCTCCGCTTTGGATAACAAATCCGAAGCCATTGTCCAACAAGCGATTGAAAATTTGATGAAAGACAGAACGGTTTTAATCATCGCGCATCGTCTGTCTACCGTTCGCCATGCGGATAAAATCATTGTCATCAATTACGGCGAATTGGTTGAAGAAGGGACGCATGAAGAACTTATTCAAAAAGAAAACGGCATTTACGCCTCTTTATACAGAACGCAGTTGAATTAAAAAAGCAAAGACTGTCCGAGTAATCTGAAAACCCGGCCCTTTGTTTTTACCAATAAAAAAGCTTTGCCTCTTTTATGAAACAAAGCTTTTTTTATTTTGGAACACGGAAAACTTGATTCTGTTCCGCGTTTACATGTTTTTAACCTCTTCCCATTACAGAACAACCGAACCGCGAATAAGGGCGTACAAAACGACAAGAGCCACAATCACGATAGCAGCGGCTAAAACCTTCTCTCCCGAAGTAAACATTTTTCCTTCAACGGGAGTTTCCTTTCTGGCCCAAATATAGACCGGCAGTCCCAAAGCGATGAAGATAACGGCCATCAGCAAATACTTCAACCCGGCGGCATAAATCAGCCAGGCGGCGTATCCCGTTCCGAGAATACCTGTTGCTAAAGCAGCAAAACGGCTCATCCCGGCTTTTTCAGGAAACTCGTTGTCCTCGCATATTTTCCACAAATATAAACAGGAAGTAAAATAAGCCGGCAAAACCATCACGCTTGTGATGGACAGCATCGTATTCCATGCGTTTGTTGAAAAATATACAAAAAGCATCGCCAACTGCATAAAGAAGCTGGTAACCCACAAAGAAGCGCTGGGCGATTCATTTTCGTTCTCTTTCGTAAAAAACTTCGGAAAAGTCCCATTTTTCGCCATTTCAAACGGCATTTCCGCCACAATCATCGTCCAGGACAGCCAACTGGCCAAAGTCGCCAGAATCAGCCCTATATTCATCAGCCAGGCCCCCCATTTTCCGACAACCGCCTCCAAAACGCCGGCGGTGGAAGGATCCGGGATAACGGCCAGTTGAGCCTGCGTCAAATAACCGAACGGTAAAATGGACAATAGCACATAAATCGCCAAAGACCCCAGATATCCGATGACTGTCGCTTTCCCGACGGCAGACTGGCTTTGCGCTCTTCCTGACAAAACAACGGCGCCTTCAATACCGATAAACGCCCACAAAGTCACCATCATCGTGTTCTTAATCTGACTGCCGACATCACCCAGTTTGGGAGAAGCTTCTCCCCAGAAATTCAAATCAAACTTATCCCATTTAAAAACAAACGCCAAAATCAGGATAAATAAAGCCAACGGAACAATTTTTGCAATCGTTACGACCAAGTTGATAATTGTCGCCTGACGTACGCCTCTCAAGACCATAAAGTTAAAGAACCAGATAAGGAGTGACCCGCCGATAATGGAAGCAAAATTATTTCCGCCCGTAAACACTCCCGGAAAGAAATAATCCAAAGCGTCCATCGTAATCACGGCATATCCGACATTTCCGAAAATCTGGCACAGCCAGTAGCTCCATCCGATATTAAAGCCCATATACGGTCCGAAACCGGCTCTGGCATACATATAAATACCGGAAGTCAAATCCGGCTTGGCGTTTGACAGAACTTTAAATGTATTGGCAATAAAATACATACCGATACCTGTAATCAACCAAGCCAAAAGAACGGCGCCGATAGCCGCGCTCTGAGCCATATTCTGCGGCAAAGAGAAAATTCCCCCGCCGACCATGGAACTGACGACAATAGCAGCCAGACCGAAAACGCCCAAAGCCCCGGTAGCCGGTTTTCCCTTCGCCGACACCTGTTGTTTTTTTTGTTCAGCCATTTTTTCCCCCATTTTTATTTTAATAAAAAATAAGGAATGGCAAAAGCGTTCCTTTCAGAAAACACTTTCGGCCATTCCTCCTTTTCTTTGTTTTTTACTTTTTCAATTCAACAACAGGCGCCGTTTCAAAATTCAAGAAACCGAGCGCGGTTAAAGAATAACCGAAAGACTGTGTAATATTGACAAAGTTATGGAAAAACTGGAAATCGCTGTGTTTTTGCACGCCACGAATATCCAGTTCATGATTTAAGGATTTAGTCAGCCACATTTCGGCATGAGCTTTGGCAATATCATCGTCAATGAATGTATCAAAATACTCCACATATTCGGCTGCCCAACCGCCGATAAATTTGCCGGACTTATCTTTTCCCCACACAATGCCGACACCTGTGGCAATTGCTTTGTGTTCTGTACTTCTCGCACCGTTTCCGGCCATAATGACTTCCAAGACCGCACCATGTTTGAATGTGTCTACTACCTGGTCCACGGGAACAATGTTTCCGAATAATTCCGGCGGCAACACCGAAGTATACGGAATAACGTTAAAGTCCTGTATTTTCGCTTCCATCAAAGCCGAATCATAACAAAATGTTTCAAACGGCTGCGGCGGAATACCATCGTCCGCCTGTCCCGCGCCGCCTGTATAAAAGGCCAACGTCGGATATCTTGTTCCTACTTGCATATTTATTTCTCCCTTAAATAATAAACTGCCTGATTGCAGTTCCAGCTTCATAATAGATGTAAAAAAATACCTCTTTCAATCATACTTTAGGATGATAGCCGGG
>CASFRQ010000102.1 GCA_949296785.1 uncultured Alphaproteobacteria bacterium | reverse complement strand
TCCCGGATGGCTCTGAAATGGATCCTGCGCGACGGAGTGGTCACCAGCGTCCTGATCGGCGCGTCGAAGCCGCAGCAGATCCTGGATAATCTGGAGGTGCTCAGGAGCGCGCCGTTTACCGAAGAAGAGCTGAAAAAAATCGATGAGATCTCGCTGAACGCCTGATCTGTGGATGACGACGGGGGATGGACCATTGAACTGTAAAAAAATGAAAAATCTTTTTCTAAATCATATTCTACAAAAGCGGTTATTGTAAAAACTCCACATAAAAATATTCTCATAAACTGATAATATCCATAAGGCATTGGAAAAAGAGCCAATACAAGAAGAAAAATACAGAAAACTAAAATATTTTTATTCATTTTGATTGTTTGCACTGATATATAAATATAGGGGTAAAAAAACATTTAATATCAATAAAAAAAGAGATGGGAAAGAAATAAAACATAACGAAATGATATTAAATGGCGCAGGAAGATTTAAGCAAAAATAAATTGCTAAGGGAACTGATAAAAGTGCATAAATAGAAATAGGCAAAAAAGAAATAATAATTATAAAAGAAATAATGGCTCCCAAATTATTTAAACTTAAAACCTCTCTTACGCGCCAGAGCATTATTACTCCGCCGAATAAAAAAAGATTAAACAAATATACCATAAATGGCAATATTTTTTTTAATATTACTAGCTTTGACATTTATTTTATCTCTACGAAAAAGTCTTTTTATCTTTAAGAAATTTAATTGAACAAATAAAAACAAGGGTGTTCCCTAAAAAATTAAAAAGATATTTTATCTCAAATTCATTTTGTTTATAAAAAAATATTAAAGAAAAAATACTAAGAAACAGCAAAAAACAAGAAAAGCATACAACGCTTTTGAGTGCAAAAGCATCTTTATTCTTTACAGGAGCAAGTTTTTGAATAATACTTCCAAATCCCAACATAAAAAGTGGTGGAGCAAAAATATAATCAATATATATCATCCAAGGGGCTGAAAAGATACCCTGTGAAAGCAATAAAACTAAATATAAAAATAAAAATCCACCTACAATAGAAACAGGGAATAGAATTATCCATAATAATATTTTTTTTATTCTTGACATTGTAAAACCTATTTATGTTAAACCTTATTGGCATTTAAAATGTAAACAACACGCCCAAGTATTTGAACTTCACTAATATTAGCTAGTAATGGGGCATAATGATTATTGTCGGAAATGATACTTAATTCATTTAAAACCCCCCCTTGAATACGCTTAATCGCTAAACCTGTTGAGAGTCGCAATAAATAAATGCCATCAGAAGAAGGATATTTAAAAGAAATATCTACTAAAACCCAATCACCATCGCAGATTGTTGGCATCATTGAATCGCCAACTGCTTTTATCATTTTAATATCCTTTGGAGAACCGGAACAAATATTTTTAAAATCAATTATCGGAATTTCCCAGCTGCCGATAGGTTTTTCTTCAAAAATTTCAAGACCATTTCCACAACAGGCAGTAACATCAAGAATATCAATAGATATAATTGGCTTTTCTTCTTTCCGAATAATAGAAACTAAAGGTTTTTCTGAAAGTTCTTGTTCGGGAATATCTAAAATTGTCGCTATAGAATGGCGGTCTTCTTCTTTAAGTTTGGAGGGGAGACCATATTTAATATATTGATGAATATATGAATCTTTGCGACCGATAGCTAAAGATAAATCGCGGTAGTTTGTACCTTTTTCCTTAATATATTTATCAAGTTTTTTGCGAATTTCTTCCTGGGTCATAACACCCTCCTTTTTTTATTAAAGTTATATCAAAAAAAATATTTTTGCAAATATTTCTTTTAATATTGACATTGCATTATTTTTAATATATTTTGTATCAAAAATAGGAGAAAAAAATGGAAGAGCTATTAAAAGAAATAGAAAATTTTATAAGAAAAAAGAAAATGACGGCAACTTCTTTTGGTATCAAAGTAACAAAAAATCCTCTTTTTGTTTTTAATTTAAGAAAAGGAAAAGGCTGTACAATGGCAACAAGAGACAAGGTTCTTAATTTTATCAATGACAACTCCACTGGTCCGGATGCGGCGTAGAGAGGTTTAAATGAACGAGTATGAGATAGACAAAAAATTATCTTCATTGGAAAGCCGGATACTTTCGGGAAATCTTCATAAAAGATTGATGGAAATGGAAAGCCGGATGACTGCGGTTGAACTGAAAACGGAGTGGAGTTTTGGAACACTTCAAGGTTTGTTGATTATTTTTCTTTTTTTTATCATTTTTTTAGTCGGGTTTTTTTCATATGTCCAACATGTCATTTCTTAGCGTAAAAATTTATGGTTGTTTTTATTGCGCACTTTCAATTATAGGGGACGACCTTACAAAAAGCAAGGGAGGGTTGGATGCTTGGATTTAAAAGGAATAAAAGATTTTCGGAGGATGAACCGGCGATGGGCGTCGGCGCGAGTATGCCGGAAGATTTAAATAAGCTTCCGCGACATACGATGGGGGAGGAAGCTTTTAATCTCATCATCAGAGAATATACGAGCGGGCGGATTTCCCCCTATAAAAAGCTTCGTGAACAAACGGCAGCTTTAGCCGTGGGACAGGTTTTAAACTGGAGAAAAGGCAAATGACCGGAATAAGCGAACAGGAAATGGAAGAGGCTTGGCGTTTTGACCAAGCAATGCACGAAGTGCAAAGAGGAGCCTTTTGTGATTATGAAGAGGCAAACAGGCGTTTGGCGGAGTTAATGCGCTCTTTAATTTATTATGTAAGCAAAGGAATCAGGAACGAAGAAAGAATCCGCGAGGGTGTTTTTAAGTCTGAAACGCCAGAAGAAAGGAAAAAAGGCGGCGGAAGACAGAGCGTTATTAGAGATGACCCTGAACTTTCCGGACAGAAGTTCGGTGCAGGATATTCTGCACAAAGCCTTGGATATCATTGAACAGGAGAAATAATGGGCGTTTGGGGTAAGTACAACTGGTCTGAAAAAAAGGCGCATCACAATCTGGAGAACGATATCTTTTTCCGGGGAAAATTTCTTACGAGCGAAGACGAACTTTGTATTGTGTGTGCCGACTTGTTCGCCGAAACGGGAAACGACCCTTTCCAGATGATACATATTCCGAACGGAGGGAGCCGGACGGCTTGGGAAGGGCGCAACTTTAAACGGATGGGCGTTCGTGCGGGTGTTCCGGATTATTTAATGAGCAACAAAGAAGGAAAGCCTGTCGCTTGGTTTGAATTCAAGTTCGGGAAAAACGGCCTGTCAGAAAATCAAAAGAGGTTTCAGGCGTGGACGGGACTGCCGTTCGTGATTATCCGGACACCAGATGAGTTTTTGAAGAGCTTAAAAGAGTTGGGATTGTGAGTTTTATGGGGGTGGTGGCCTTATCCCAGGGCGTTCGTTTCTCCGCCCCCACCTTAAAACGAAAGGAGATAAAGATGGAGAAATCAAATGAAATGTTAACAAAAGCCTGGAAAGAAGGAAGGTTAAAACCGGGTTTTTATTATGTCCGATATTCTTACGGCAATATTGGAATGGAATATGCCGGAAAGTGGTATGGAAAAGATGGTCATTTAAAACGGATAGGATTTGACGACGATGAGATAATTAAAGAGGTTTTGGAGCTTGTTCCGTCGTATGACATATACAGGAGAATGGAGGCTCTTATTCATAACGGAGAGTCTGCCATTGAGACAAACAGATGCCTTTGCGAGAAACTTGAGGAATTAAGAGACACGGTCAATAGAATTTTTGACGGCGTTCGTGAAAGTGAGGAATGATGAGCAAAAGATTTACCTCTACGGAAAAGTTCAACGACCCTTGGTACAGAAAATTGTCGCCGGTTCAAAAGTGCTTATGGGAATATGCGTTATGCCAGTGTGATTTTGCGGGGTTTTGGAATGTAGACATAGAAGCAGCAGCGTTTCATATCGGCGCGAAGATAGGGGAAAAAGAACTGGAAGCCTTTAAGGGACGGTTTGTTTATATCTCTTCTGAAATAATATTCATCCCGAAGTTTGTAGCCTTTCAGTATGGGGAGTTGAACGAAAGCAATAAAGCGCATCAAGGGGTTATTAAGCACCTTAATCAATACGGGATAGAGGTTGAAGGGGGATTTATAAAAATAAAAGAAGAATCAAGGAGCTATGAAGGGGCTATAAAGGAGGATGCAAGGGGCTATGTAGCCCCTAAGGAAAAAGAAAAGGAAAAAGATAAGGATAAGGATAAGGAAAGGAAGGGGGTGCAGGGGGAAACCAAAACTTACGGAGAATTTTTGAATGTTCGTTTGACGGACGAAGAGTACGAAAAACTGCAAACCAAATACGGAAACCGATTAACGGAGGCGATAGAAAAGCTTTCCGGTTACATAGCCAGCAAAGGGAACAAGTACAAAAACCACTATGCCGTTTTGAGGGAAAGCGGTTGGGTTTGGAATGAGGTGATGGAAATGCCGCCTAAAGGAGGGGGCGGCACAGGGGGAGGCTTTGCCGGACAGCCTAAAAGGCAAGTGATAGACGGCATTGAAATCCCGGACGGGGTGAATCCGTACGAATTTTTCAAAAATGTGATTGAGCCGAGGCGGAAAGCAAAGGCCTTGGAAGAGCAGCAGGCAAGCAGAGGAGGTCAGGCGTATGAGCAGGCAGTTTGATGAGGCTTTAAGCCGATTGGCGGAAGTGTACGGGATGCCGAATTGGATGAACAATCCAAAAGATGGGCAAGATACCGACGCCGTGCGGAAGGTGTGGGAAGTGGAATTGAGCCCTTATTCGCCGGAACAGGTCAAAGAGGCCTGTTACCGTGTCATCAGATGGCGAAAAGCGCAGAATTTTCCGGCAATATCCGAACTGATGGGGTACTTGGTGGATGAGGAAAAAAAAGGATTGCCTGAGAATGAAACCAGATATCAACGCGAAGCCATCTCCTGCCCGGAGGAAGAGATGATTAAAACTTTACGAGAATCAGGTGTTAAAGTCCCTTATGGCGAAGGGCGGGATATGCTTGTGCGAATGATTGCCGATTATAAGATGGTTTATCCGAGGGAAACCCTTCAACTTCAAACCTGTTCCGATATTGTCAAGTCTATGAGGCTGAACGGTTGGTGGTCACGGGATAAGTTCCTGGCGTATGTGCCGGCGGCATTCTTACCGGAAGACAGAAAAAACCTGGAGGCGGCGTGATGAAAGATTTGCAAGAAAGGACGAAGGAAGAACTGATTGCGGAGGTGATGAGGTTAAGGCGTTTGCAAAAAGTTCAATCACAGTACAACCAGAATCTGGAACAACAAGTCAATATTTCCTTCAATGTCTTGTCTGATTTAAGCCAGAAAGGGGAAGAAGTGCTAAGGCGGAACAGAAAGCCCGAGGTGCAAAAGTTTGGGGAATATGCCTTTCAGACGGCGCGCGTGAACTTGGAAGTTTTGTTTAAGATTGGTAAAAAGAATATTACGCCGGACGATTTGAAAGGCAGGGCACGAAAAAGTTCGCCACATCCGACGGGCGCGCGGATAACCTTCACCGAGAAAAAAGAAAAAATAAAAAGACAAAGTAAAGAAGCCTTTCCGAACTGGCTTTACTTTGGAGAAAAGAAGGATGAACAAGAAGTATAAGAGGGGCGGTGGATGCGGTTGAAAGTCCATTCAGAAAAAGATGTACGAGAGTATATCCGGCAGGCTTTTATGATAGACAGACGGATACCGATGTTTAAACCGGACGGATGCCCTTGCCGTTTGGGTAAAATTGTCCCCTCAGAAATAACCCCGGAAACGCAAGCGTATGAGATTAAAGTCCCAGTGACGCGGGAAGAATTGGCGTTATGGGGTATTGTCCTTGGGAGGTGGTTACCTTCCCTGCCCTTAGACGACCACAATCTTGTCAAATACCGGCACGATGCGGACTGGCGCAAACGGCGGTGGAAAGTTATCGCCAAAGAACATTATGGCGGATGTAACCCTCACGCTTTGAATGTGAGGTATTTACGCATTATCCGCCGTCTTTTCCTTCAAGTACGAAGCGGCCCAAGCTGCTCTTGACTCTTCACTGTCCTTTAATCCCTGAGCGCCAAGAAAAGAAAAGTAAGAAGTTTTATTCATTAGGACAACATGAACTTTTGCCCCCAAAGCTTTTAAAGCCGCGTAAGTCCGAGCAACCATTGCTAGGTGAATGCCTTGCGGAAGGTTCCTTTTAACAAAATCCTGCCTGAAAAGAATAAAATCTTGCGGCGTATAGGTAATTAAATAAATATCAAAAATTTTTTTATCTTTAAAAATTTTAACCACCTCGGCGGTTGATTTGGCAATGTAATCATTGATAAAAAGAATACGGTCTTCCGCAATCTGAGACACAAAGCTTTTCCCGGATTCCCAGTTTTTTATCGTTCTGACATTCTGACAGCCGTGAAGCTGGCGAGCTTCCTCTTGGGTCAAGCCCGCCGCCAACCTTAAAGCTTTGTATTCCTCAGATGTTATTGTTCCTCTTCTTGACATATCTTTTCCAGGTATCCTTTCAGTGTTGCGACATCCTCTTGCCTTTTTAACGACCAACGGTATTTTAGAAAATTCAAGAAAACCCTTTGTTTTCCTTATTACAATTTCATTTATATCACTAAAAAGTGATAATGTCAACACCTTTTTTGAAAAAAAATAAAAAAATTTTAAAAAAAGCTAAAGCTGGCTTTAGCTGATAAAAGCCAGCAACTATCCCCAATTGCCAGCAACTATCCCCAATTGCCAGCAACTATCCCCAATTGCTGGCAACTAGGGATAAAAGGGTATGACCCTTCAAAGCCTTATTTTATGCGGGTTTGAAGAAGGGTATACCCTATTTATATAAAGGGTATAGGATACCCTTTCAAAGGGTGTGGGATACCCTTTCAAAATAAAAAAAAGAGATGTGACTTTTTTTTGTGTGACTTTTTTTAAAAAAAAGGGTATATTTTTGATAAGATTGGAAATAAGTCTATTCAAGAAAGGGCAGCCTAAAAAAGGCTGCTTTTTTTATGGGGATAAAAAAATGAAGCTGACGGGGAAGCAGGAAAAGTTCTGTCAAAAGGTGGCGGAAGGGCTGAGTTATTCGGATGCTTACCGGGCGGCCTATGACGCCAAAGGGATGAAGGCGGAAACGGTGAATAATGCGGCTTTTAAGCTGATAAATAAGGGCGAGATTAGGGCGAGGGTTGAGGGGCTGAAAGAAAAGGTTGAAAAAAAGCTTGTTTACACGGCGGCGGAAAGCTTTGAAAAGCTGGATGACCTTTTAAAAATGGCTATAAAGTCCGGCGCTCTCAATGCGGCGATAAAGGCAGAAGAGTTAAAAGGAAAACTTGTCAACCTTTACAAGCCAGAAAGCAGCGTGAATGTGAATAATAAAGTGGTTATGCCGGCCGTAAAGGTCAACGGCGTTTCATTAAATTTAAAAATAGGAGAAGGAACGCTTGATGATTGAAGTGGAAGTCCCACAACTTTTGCACTTGCCGGAAAAGTTAATGCCGTTAATCACGGAGTTAGGCAAATATCGCTTTTATCTGGCGGAAGGTGGCAGAGGGTCGGGAAAGACGAACGCCGTCGCGCGGATTATTCTTTACTTGTGCGACAAAAGGAAAGTCCGGGTTGTATGCGGTCGCGAAACGCAAAAAGACATTGAAAGTTCCGTTTATACCATCCTTGTGGATTTGATAAAAGAATATGAGTTGGACTTTTCCATAACAAAGAATGAAATCATACACAATCGGACGGGAAGCAATATTATTTTCAAAGGCTTTCGCGAACAAGGGCGCGTGAATATCAAAGGGTTGGAAGGTGTTGATATTCTTTGGGTTGATGAAGCCGAAGCAATTACAAAGCCAACTTTGGATGTTATCGTGCCGACAGTCCGCAAACCGAATTCAGTGATATTTTTTAGTATGAATCGTTTCGTTCGCAATGACGCCGTGTTTGAGTTTTGCAAAGAGAGGAAGAACGCGCTTTGCATACACATTGATTACTTTGACAACCCCTTTTGCCCGAAAGAACTGATTGAAGAAGCAGAAGAGTGCAAAAGGTTGAGCGATAAAGATTACCGGCATATATGGTTGGGCGAACCGATGGAACAGGCAAGCGATTACCTGTTCAATTCGGCAAAAGTTGAAAAAATGAGGCTTATTGAGCCGTTCGGGGATATATATGTGCCGCAAAGCGCGATGGGAATTGACTTTGCGGCGCAAGGGTCGGACTTGTGCGTTGCGACATTATTGCAACGGGTCGGGCAAGTACATTGGAAAGTTGTTCTGCAAGAAGCCTGGAGTGAGGCGGATGCGATGGTATCCACCGGAAAAATTGTCAATCTTTTAGCCGAGTACAGGCCGACGGTTGCCTGTCTGGATGTCGGCGGAATGGGTTATGTTGTCTACAGTCGCCTGCAAGAGTTAGGCATAAAAATACAGCCTTTTAACGGAGCCGTGCAAGACGGCGTCCCGCCGGAATATGCCAACACGAGGGCTTGGGGATATTATACCTTGAATGAATATATCAATAATGAGTGGATTTTAATGAATTCGCCAGAGACAGAAAAAGAATTAATGAATATCCGTTTTAAGTACCGGTCAAACGGAGAAAGGTTGATTATGAGCAAAGATGAAATGCGAAAAGAAGGGCTTCATTCACCCGACCGGGCGGACAGCTTAATGATGGCGGCATTCTGCATTAAGCGTTTTTTGGGAGAAAAGGATGCCAGGATGAATAAAACGGCGGGAAGTATTCAAAGAAGGAATGTTTCCCGATTTTAATTAAAAAAGGAGGAAAAGAATGGGATGGTTTTCGGATGCGATTAAAAGTGTCGTCGGTGGTTTATCTCTCGGCCTGATTGACTTTGATGATGAAAAAGTTGAAACAAACGCCGAAGAAAAGGTGGCACAAGATAAAAAGGATAATTCAAAAAAAAGAAGAAAGCTTTACGCGACAAGCGGCGGAGCCCAGGGAGAGGAAGTGTTTTCAGTCGGAAGTTCCTCCAGAGGAAAACTTTTTGGAAATTGAGAGGTCATTATGGGAATGGTCAATAAAATACCAAAAGAAAAAGTAACCAGCGCTAATTATGAGAATATTTCTGATAGACTGGCAAAAAAGAAAACCACTTCTCTTTTTGGGGAAAAATTTCCTAACGGGGGAATGGCCGTGAATAAAATAGAAAAAACAGCCTTGAGCGATTTTCTCAAAAAAAGGGATTTGAGACAATCATATGAAACCGGGGACGCGCTTTCCGGGCAGAAACAAAGCCGCGGCAGGTTGTTCGGGAATTAGGATTAAGGAGACAGGATATGGGGACATCAATTAATTCAGAAAATTATGAAGGCCTTAAAGCATTTCATGACAAAATAAGCGGTTCGAAGGGCTTGTTTGGAAAAATAGCAAAACAAATAAAACCCCTTCTTGATGCTTATGAAGGCGAGATTAAGAGAAAACAAGACAAAAGAACATCTTACGAAAAGGATGTTTCTGTTTTTGGGCAGAACCGCGGAAAGCTTTTTTCTTAAATAACAAAAAAAGGCAAAATATGAAAACTTTTGAGCAAGTAAAAAAACGGTATGAAGAACTTCGTGCCGAAAGGGACAAGTATGTCCCTAGGTGGGAAGAAATATCCAAGTATGTCGGCATCAAGGTTAGGCCGCAAAGATATTTATATGCGGATACGGAAGACAAAAGCGAAGACTTGGATAAATACACGGAAGACCCGACGGCGTGTTTATCCGTCCAACAATCAGCCGATTATTTGAAAGGGATTATGTGGGGGGATGGCGAAGGAGCTTTTACTTTGTTACCTTCCGACGAAGTTCTGGATATAGCTGACAAAGGCGAACTTGACGACTGGTATTCTTACGCCACAGATAATGTTCTGGCGCAAATGAACAATTCAAACGCCGGATTGAATTCGGCGATGTGCGCGTACTTTTACGATCAGCAAGCGTACGGAACAAGCGGCATCGGCTGTTTTAAGAACACGGCGTACGGCAATGGGGCGGAAGATAATCTTTTGTTGTTCAAATCATATGGCGTTGACACTTTATGCGTTGACGAGGGGAAAAACGGCTTGGTCAATGTGGTTTTCAACACGACGCAATGGCGGGTTAATCGGTTGGTGGCGGAATTTTGCGAAACAAAAGACGGCTTTGACGAACGGATGTTTGAAAGGATGCCGGAAAAGGTCAAGAAAGACTACAAAGCCGGCGCGTGGAACAATGTGTATATGATTGTTCATGCGATTGTTCCCCGGGAAGATTACGAGCCGGGAGCGTTGGGAAAAAAAGGATGTCGTTATTGTGGTTATTTCTTTGAAGAAAGCGAAAACCGTTTTTTTTACGAAGAAGATTACCAAGAAATGCCGGTACCGATTGCCAGGGCGATAAAGGTTAGAGGCGAAGTGTATGGCAGAGCAAGCGGGTCAATGCTTTTAAGCACTATCCGTTGCATCAATGCGGCTGTGTCCGATTGTATGGTGGCAATGGGAAAAATGCTTAATCCGCCTTTGGGGATTATTAATGGCGCAATATTCGGCGACGATGTGCTTGATACTTCAGAAAACGGATTGACGCCGTTTAATATGGGAACAAGTGGCGGGCAAGCGCCGGTCTTTCCGATACACGATGTCGGCGACCCGGCGAATATTGTCAATTGGCTGGTGCCTTATTTAAATGAAAAGGTGGCGACGGCATTTAAAATTGATATTCTATTGGACTTTTCCGCAAACGCGAATATGACGGCGACGGAAAGCTTGCAAAGGTTTTCCATTAGGGGAAAATCGCTTTCCGGAATGGTGATGCAACAGAAGATGGAGATGTTCATTCCACTTATCAAGCGGGCGGTGTCTCTTTGCTTGGCGAACGATATTTTGGGCGTTCATCCGAACGATGAAGAAGCTGTCCTTTCAATGACAAAGGCCGGAAGGAATGAAAGAATTATTCCGCAAGCCGTCATTGATTGCATTCAGCAAGGGAAACCCTGGTATAAAATAAAATTTAACAACGAAGTTGACAAGCTGGGGAAAACGCAAAAAGTTGAAGATTTGCTCCAGCTTTTGAATGTTATTACGGCGATGATGTCTTTAAACCCACAAATCGGACAAGCAATAGAGTGGTATCAGTTATTAAATGATGTCTCTTCAGCTTTGGGATTGAAGCACGCGATTATGAGCGAAACGGAATTTAAACAATCCATTGAAACGCAGGCAATACAACAGGCGCAGATGATGGATGCCCAGACGCGAATGTTGTCTTCCCAGGCGAACAGAAACAATGCGGCGGCCTATAAGGATGTGGAGACGGCTTATGCAGAATAATGAAAAAGAGGTTAAAGAAAAAGGCTTCGCGTCTTTTTTGGATTATCAAAAACAATCAAAAGAAGCCGAACAGAAAGCTTTGGAAGAATATCAGCAATTGAAAGGATGTGTTCAAAGGATATTTGAAAGCAGAGATGGGCAATATTTTGCAGCGCATTTAATAAAACAGACCGGCTTTTTACAAAAAAACGACCGGATTGGGACAATGTCCGAAAAAGAATTGTTTTACCGGCAGGCAATGAATGACTTTGTAGCCCGGTACATTATTTCTTTAATAAAAAAAGAAACCTTTATTGACATTTTAAGGCAATTATAAGAAAGGAAGGTAAAATGGAAGAAGAAGGATTGACACAAGAAAGCGCCGTTCAAAACCAGAATGAGACAAACGGCGCCAATGAAGCATCTTCTGCTGGAGGATTTGAAATTCCGCAAGCCTATAAAGAAGAAGGATGGGCGCAGAATGTCAAGTCGTACGACGATTTGTGGAAGATGAACGCAAATGCGCAAAAACTCATCGGCAAGAAAACCATCGGTGTGCCGGACGAAACGGCATCCGAAGCCGCGTGGGAAGAATTTTATGATAAAATCCGACCGGCGGGAGCTGATAAATATGCCTTTGAAGGACTGGAACCGGAAGAAGCGGAAGTTTTCGGGCAGATGTTTTACAAAGCCGGTCTGAGCCAGAAGCAAGCGCAGGAAGTGATGAACGGATATGCGGGGCTTTTGCAGGAAGAAGTTAACAGCCATTTAACCAAAGAAGGTTATGAAAACCAGATGAAAACAAGGTTCGGCGAAGATTATGAAAAAGTTGCCAGCCGTGTCAATCAATTCATTCGCCGGGAAGCAGACAAAAACGATTTGGCTGTTTTAGAAACAATGCCGAACGAAGTTATCGGACTTGTTTACGGATTGATAGATAAGGTTCAGACAAGATATGCCGTCAATGAAACGGATTTTGCAAAGCAGGGTGCCGGTATAAGCAAAGAGCCGGACTTTGCAGGGTTTGCAAAAGAAGCGTCTTTGTTAAGAACAAAACCGCATACGACTGCGGACTTGCAGGCTTTAAAATCAAAATACAATATACCATGATAAAAAAAAGGAGGAAAGAATGTTAAGAATTATTTGTTCAGGGGCTTTTAGAAGCAACGGAGAAATGGAAGATTTTCAGGACTTTGAAATCTTGATGCCGGAATGTGAAGAGAGTTCAATTCAAGCTTTCGCAATGAACAGATGTTTCAAAAGATTTGCAGAAAAAAAGTTTAAAAAAAGAGTAGACAGTTTACATTCCCTTTATATTGATGAAATTGACAGGGAAAAATTTAAAGATAAAAAGCCGGCCTGTTGCGGTAAAAAGATTAAAAGCCTTAATTGGGATGAGTTACAGGAGTTGGCAATGATGTTCCATTTGAGGGGTATCCCTTTGTATAAAACTTGTGAAATCAGAAAAGCCAGAGAAAAAGCGTATGCCGAATATATGGATGTTGTTCAGAACAATCCTGTTCAAAAAGGATTTAATTATCAGGCGGCGGTTGATTTTACCATTCCCGGCACGGCGCTAAAAAAAGGAAAATACAAAGGAAACGCCAAGAATATTATTGAAGGCGGCATGTTGGATGAAGAAACGCCCGAAAGATAAAATATTCTTTTATTGATAACAGTTTTTAAGAAGGGAAAAGAAATTTTCCCTTCTTTGTTTTTTCCGGGGAAGCATTTTGGGATGTTCCGGAAAAGAAAAACCCTGACCCGAGGGAAAACGGCAGGAAAATCCTTTTAGGACAATTTTCCGATAACAAATTGATTTAATTTTAATTTTTTATTGGAGAAAACAAATGGTAGAAATTGCAGGAGCGGGCGGCATTGACCAAGCCGCTTTGACGATATTTGAACGCAGCTTTATGGAGTTGGTTCAGCAAAAACAATCCCGGTTGGAAGCATCCGGGGTGGTCAGATATTTGCCGACGGACGGAAAGTACAATACTTTGCCCCGAATCGGTACCTTGGAATTGACGGAAGTAAATGAAAGGAATCCTTTGAAACAATATGCCGATTATTCTTTGGATAACCGGATGTTGAAAAAAAGAAGGTTTACGACTTCCGTCCTTTTGGACAACAAAGATGATGTCAACGAGCTGATTGCCGATCCGACATCTTATATTATGGATTCATTGATTGCGGCGAAAAAAAGGACGATTGACCGCGTAATTACGGCGGCGGCGATGGGGCCTGTTCTTGTTGGTTCGGTCAACGGGCCACAGTCTTATATTTCAGCCGAAGAAGATGAAGTCCAAACTTTGGACGCGACGACAGGGGTCAATTACGGTACTTATACAAGTATTACCCAGACCTTTATCAATAACGATGTTCCGATGGAAATGATTGACAGCACAAAGCTGTTATTCACGGGTAAAGAGAATACCGCGTTGATGAATGAAGAAAAGTTCATTAACAACCGGTATATTGATGCCCGCCCGGTCATGGAAGGAACCGTCAACAATGCGGGTTTGTACAATGTGATTTTGTTCGCAGGTTCCGAAGACGGCGGCATCACGGTTAAAAACCCGATTTTGCCGGAAGACGGAGATTACAGGTATTGCATGGCCTTAGCCCCTGAATCAGTCGCCGTTTCCATGAAGCTGGCGTCTTTGCGTCTTGAGCAATCCCAAAGGCATGTCAATTCCAAAGAATTGACCATTGATTTTTGGATTAACGCGATGCGTACCGAAGGCAAAAGGGTTATTCTGATTAAAACAACTATATAGGAGGAAGAAATGGTTACTTCAATCAATGCCTTTCACGAAGCGGCGCCTTTAAATCCGGCTTTTTCAGTCGGGAAGGTCCGCCGGGTGGTGCAGGCAAAATTTTCCATAGCGTCCGGCACACAGGCGAACGATGTTTTCATCTTAGCCGACGGTATTCCGGCCGGCGCCAGGATTGTGCGAATTATGACGCCAAAAGGAACGACAGCGATGACGGGTGTTTCCGTGGATATCGGCCTTTATAAAACAAAAGCCAACTTTGCAGCGCCGGAGGAAGGGGAAACCTATTCGCCGGTTACCTATGAAGAAATTGACGGCGATTGTTTGGCGGACGGGCAGTCTTTGGCGACAGCTTTAGGCAATGTGGATATTTTGGGAGCGAATATCGCGTCATTTGACAAGGTAAAGACATTGGCCGAATTGTCAGGGGATACGAACGGGAATTTTCCGGCGGGCGGTTATGCCGTAGGCGTTAAGGCGGCCGCGGTCGGAGCAGGAACGGGTGATGTAGAGCTTGATATTTATATTGAGCAAGACTGAAATCCAAAGAAAAAAGGGGCGTTTTTAAGGGATTAAAAGCGCCCTTATTTTATGAATTTTTTTAATTTAAAAGAGGCGTTAAACGATGAATTCCAAAGAAGAAATATGCAATCTGGCACTTTCCAGATTAGGGGATATGGGAAGTTGCGAAAACATAGACAACCCGTCAAAACAAACAGAAATCGTTTGCGCCAAATGGTATGATGTTTCAAGAAAAACAGCATTAAGACAGTTAATGCCGTCGTTTGCAAAAAAAAGGAGAAGATGGGCGCTGGACGCCTCATATGAACCGGCGTTCGGGTATGAATACGCGTATATGTATCATCATGATTGTTTGAAAGTAATAGGCGTCGGGAATTTATATGAACAGAGAAACGATTACGCGATAGAGGACGGGCATATCCTTATCAATGAAAAATTTGAAGACGGATTGCCGGTCCGTTTTATTTATGATGAAAAAGACATATCTAAGTTTACAGATGATTTTGTTTCGTGTTTTTCCTGGTTTTTAGCCAAAGATATATGCCAGGAGTTAAAGGAAAACCCGCAGACTTTACAGATGATAGAAAGTTTATTGCCGCAAAAGATAATGGAATTTTGTTCCGTTGATTCCCAGGAAAACAAACCGATAAGGATTTCAAGGTCGTCTTTAATGGCAAGACGGGCGGGGATGGTCCCTTTTTCAAGGAAGGCATAAAATGACACAGTTAGTAATTAATAATTTTGTGAAAGGGATGATTGACCATTCTTTAAACGGACGGTTTGACCTAGGCTTTTATCACAATGGATTTGAAGTGAGCCGGAATTTCTTTTCAAACTATCAGGGGAATTTAAAGTTTCGCACGGGATTTGAATATGTTTCCGAAACAAGAGGAGGAGAGGAAGCATTTTTAACGGAATTTAAATTTAACACGGAACAATCTTACTTATTGGAATTTACGGAAGGAAAGCTGAGATTTTACACTTATGACGCGGCGGGAAACTTCGGATATGTTTTAGGCGATGGCGGCAACCCGATAGAATTGGATACCGGCATTACCTTAGCGCAAGCCAAAACATTAAGAAAAGCTCAGAATGCCGATGTAATGTATTTAACGACGAACGGGATAAACCCAAAAAAATTAAAAAGAACGGCCGCAAATGTTTTCACAATAGAAAATGTCGTTCCGTCGGGTATTAACTTTGAAGAAACGGGATTCCCTTCCTGTTGTTGTTTTTATTCGGGAAGATTATGGTACGCAGGTTTTGAAAAAAAACCGATGGATGTGTATGGTTCCAAAACGGTGGAATATGATTATTTTACCATTCCCGAAAGCGATATTAAGCCGGAGGATGCCTTAAAGCTGACTTTAGCAGAGATTTGCGACCCTATTAGCTTTTTAACCAGCGGAAGGACAAATCTGTATGTCGGAAATCCCGAAGGGATGACGCTGATTAACGGAGGCGGGTACGATACGGCAATTACAAGCACGGAAGTTGATTCCACTTTAGCCAACTATGAAGGGGTGTATCCATCAGCGCCCGCCTTAAAAGACAATATGCTGTTTTATATAGGAGCAGACCAAAGAAGGGTTTATGCGTTTGATTATGACCTGTTGACGGAGAAATTTACCTCTTTTGATTTAAATTTGGCGGCGTATGATTGCACGCGGGGAAAATTAAAGCAAATTGTTTATAAAAGAGATGAAAACAATTTGATTTATTGTCTTTTGGAAACGGGGCAACTGTTATACTTTGTGTATAATCAAAGCGAGGGGATTAACGGATTTTTCCCGACGCAAACGCAGGGAAATATCAATTGCATTTGTTCGGTAACAAGACCGGACGGCGAAGACGACTTGTTCATTCAGGTGGAGAGATTTGGCGTTCAGTATATTGAAAAAATATCACCCTTCACGGAATTTCACAATTTTTATCAGACAGAATATTTTGAAGAAGATACGGATAAAAGGTATTTCAACCGCCTGATTGCAGAGGATTTGAAAAGTTGTTGTTACTTGGACAATTCAAGCAGGTTTTCTTTATTGAAAAACATAAACATTACCATTTCAGGGGAGCAAGCGACAGCGGCGGATGATGTTTTTGAGACGGCTATGGAAGGAAGATGCATCGTCTTTAAGACAAAAACGGGAAAAGAATACGGGTGGTTCAAAATAAAACAGGTGTTAGGCAGCAAAGTTTGCAAGATAGAAGTTTTAAGCGATGGATATTATCCTGAAAGCTATGATTCATTTTATATTACTTTTATTGAAATCGGCGGATTAGACGATTGGGAAGGGAAAAATATTCGCGTTGTGGCAGACGGCGGATATTTGGGGGATTTTACAGTTACGGACGGAAAAATAGGGTTTGACAGGGAAATTACTTCCCTTGTTGCCGGGTTTGGATATGAAGGTTTCTTTAAAACTTTCAACATAGGAATGGCGGACGGCGGAAAGAATTATCAGACGAGCAAAAAAAGAATTAGCGAATTTATTTTGCGTTTCGTGATGTCGGGGGGATGTAAAATCGGAACGGACATTAACAGAATGCAAGAAGTACAGATGTTTTCGCCGGGAGGTTTTTTGGATTTGCCGCCTCTTCCGATGGACGGAGACGAAAAAAGGACGGCGCCGGATGATACGAACGAGCATAAATGCATTTTCTTTAAGCAGGATTTGCCGTTGCCGGTGAATTTAACAATGTTGCAATACAATATTGATTTTTCTTGAAAAAAGGAGAAGTAAATGGAACCGATGACGATGGCATTATTAGCCTTGGCGGCGGCAAAGGCAGCGCAGGGGATAGGACAGTTTAACCAGTCAAAAAGCCAGGCGCGAGCGTTAGCCAAACAAGGCGCGCAGGCGGCGGAACAAAGAGCGGATGAGATTATCCAGCTGGCGAGCCGTCAACGGGTGAATTATATCCAAAACGGCTTGGAATTGGAAGGAACGCCGCAAGCCGTTGTCAATGACACCTATATACAGGGGCTTGAAGACATACAGGCGATTAAGAGCGATTATAATCAAGCAATTAAAAACCAGAAGAAAAGCGCCCGATGGAATTTGTTGGGGTCATTAGTGAACGCGGGGGCAACTGCGGCATCCGGATTTTCGGGGACGGGGAATGCTTTGGAAGCGGGGGCCTATGCCTCAGGCGGGACATATGCCGGTATGAGCCAAAGCGGATATCAGATTTTTAACATACCGGGAACAGCCGCCACAGCCGGCGGGAATGTCGCAATAAATAACGGTAGTTTTTATGATGTGACAGGTCAGTCCGGTGGTGCAAATGTGTCTATCTTTAACGGGATGTTTAACGGATAAGAGGGGATAAAATGGCACAAATTCCGACGGTAAGAAGAAAATATATGGGCGGACAGGTTCAGAAAGTAAACAACCTGGAAATGGCGGCAAAAATTGCAGAACCTCTTTTACAAGAGGCAAAAAATATCTTTCTGGCACAACAGAAAGTAAAGTCAGACACTTTGCAAGCGCAAGCGGAAAATGATTTAGCTCAAATGTTTCGGGAGTATAAATTACAAAACCAAGCCAACCCGGACGATAAAAAAGCCTGGTTAGAGTTTGACGCCAAAGCCAGGCAAACATTATATCAATATGGACAAAAATTAGACCCGACGATGCGCGGCCAGTGGGCGCAAAGAACAAATAATTTAATGAACGGATTAAAGGGAAGCAAGCAAGAATGGGCCTTTATCCAAAGAAGCGAAAACGCCAAACAGGATGTCAGCCAAAATATTGCTATACAGATGCAAAGGAGCCGCGGTTTCGGAGCGCAGGGACAAAAGGAGGCAGCTCTGGCTAATTATGTGACGGCGTATCAGCAAATATTGGATTACGCCGGCCCTTTGATGGGAGAAAAGGAAGCGGAAAAACTTCTGGAAGGGTTTGAAAGCCAATATATTGAAAATTATTTTTATGGGTTGGCGCAGACGGATATAGACGAGGCAAAAAAACAGTTTCAGGATGATATTTTCTTTCAAAAATTATCCGGCAAGGAATATGCCGAACTGCAAAGATATATGGATAGCGTGGAAAAAAGAAGAGACGCTTTGTTAAAAAAAGAACAAGACAGGTTGAAAAAGGAAGAAAAAGAGCAAGCCGAAAAAGAAGCGAATGCTTTGGCGGCGGTGCAATTGGGGAACTTTTTAACCTTAGACAGGCAAAAGGAAGTTTTGTTAGATGAGGCGGAGGGGGATTTAGCGGGGTATATGGATTTTTCGTTGAAGGCACAGCAGCTTTATAAAGAGAACAAGTTGAACCAAAAGGATTTTGAAAGCCTGATGAAAGGCGGAGATTTTTTTGGGCGGATGATAGAGGCGGCGGAAAATTACGAGCCGGAGAAGTCGTGGTTTAAGGGAATGAACGCCTTTAACAAAGGGGTGGATGTTTTGAAAGACTTGCCGATGAGCGCGCAGGAAAAGGCGTACGCGTATCAAAGGCTGTACCTTTCCTTAAACGATAGAGGGATAGCGTTAGATTCATATGAAGAAACGGAGAAAAAGAAAGCCAAACAGATAGCCCAGGCCATTCGCCAGGATATATTGGAGAAAAAAGAAAGCGGATTGTTGGAGAGGGAGGCGGCGGGCGTCCTTATCGGCAAAGAGAAGTTTTTATATGATTCGGAGAAGATGAAAACCCATACTTTAAACAGGGACGCCTTCCAGCTGAAGAAAACGCCGGCGGGGGAAGTGTACAAAGTATTTAAGGACAAGGACGGAAACTACACCATGAACTCCGTCGTATTTAAGATTCCGGGAGGGATGAGATAATGGAAAAAGAACAAATCATCGGGGATGAACAGACGAGTTTTTATATCCCGGAGCAGAAAAAGGTTGTGCAGGCGTCCGTTTATGACAGCGCAGATAAAATCAGATATGAAAGCCTGAAGGAAGACAGAAACAACCCGATGGAGGTTTACAACGGCTATGCGGGATATCAGAAGGTCAAAGGGGGGGCTTATGACTTTCGGCAAATATTAAACGAAGCGCAGGGAGAAAGGGAAAGCCGGGAGCAATGGGTGAGCTGGCAGGAATCGGAAGCAGATTATGAGAAGAAGAGAAAAGAAGCAGACACCAGGCAGATAAGCAAAAGGGCAAAACAGGCCCTGGTCAAAGACGCGATGAAAGCGGCGTCAATTCCGGCAAAGGCGGCGATTGGGTCGGTGTCGGCAATAGCGGCGGTACCGGCGGCGGCGATAGCGTACGGGGTCAAAGGGATAACAGACGGCAATCCGGAAGATTTATATTTTATGGATGTATGGGCCCAAACGGCAGAAAACTATAACAAATATTTAAATCAGATGGGGGAAGCCCTCTTGAAAACAGGATATGAGGCGGCGGTCGGCATCAAAGAAGACCCGAAAGAGTTTGCCAAAGGGGTAGCGTACGGGACGCCGTCTTTTATCGCCAACCTGATTGTAAATTCAGGTGCCTGGTTGGCGGACAGCGTGGCAGACAAATGGATGGACGCTTACGAGGCGAGCGACGAAGAAAAAGAGCGTTTAAGCAAAGGCATACAAAAAGGGCGGGAACATTATTTATCAAAAGCGGACGCGTTTATCAGGGAATGGATTGCCAACCCGGACGGTGGGATAGCTTCAGAAGCCGGACAGGGGACAAGTTCTGTTTTAATGAGCATGGGGTTGGCCGGTTTAATGGGCGGGAACACGGCGGCGTTTGTGTATGGCGCGTCTCAGGCGGCGGAGATTTATCACGAAGCAAGGAACGCGGGCCTGAACGGGAATGAAGCGTTGATGCGGGCGATACCGGCGGGGATAGCGGAAGGCGGGCTTGAAAAAATCGGACTGGACAATTTGTTCGCGGGGCTAAAGTCCAAAGGGTGGAAGGGAATGATTAAGTTTATTGTCCCCGAAGCAATGGAGGAAGCCGCGCAAACGGGCGCCGAAGAGCTGATTATGCGGGATATCCGCGGGACGGATGCCGAAGAGATAATTGACAGGATGGCGGAAAGCTTCGGCCTGACGGTGGTGACGCAGATGCTGCTCTTCGGAACGCAAAGGACGGGCAAAGCGGCATTAAGTTTTACGGCAAAAGGGCAAATCATAAAGCGCGCCGAAAATTTAGGCGTTGACCCCAGATGGGTGCAAGAGTGGATGGACAAGGCGGACGCCGCCTCCTTCAGAGCGTTAGACAGCGCCATAAGGGAAAAAAGGCTGGGGGACATAGAGGCGTACCTGACCGAAAAAGGGGCAAAGCCGGAGCAGATTAAGAAAGCCAAAGAGATGGCGCTTTCCTATGAAAAGGAGATGGCGCAAAACTATAAAGAGCTGAGCGACGAGTTTTTGGAGAGGGCGTTAGAGGCAACGGACGAAGACCGGGAAGCGTCTTTAAAAGCGGCGGAAGAATGGGCGTTGTCCGAGACGGATATCCGCGGCAAAGTGCGGGAGGATTTTATCAAAGCGGGAATAAGCGGGCAGAACGCGGAAGCGGCGGCGTCCTTAATGCAGGCGGGGATGGAAGCTATGGCGCAGTTGTCCGGCACGACGCCTTTACAGGAATATGAAAACTTCAATCTTTCCATCCAAAACCAGAGCGAAGCGTTAAAGATAGACACGGAAGAGCAAACGGTGCAAATGAGCCCGGAGGAAGCCGAGGCTTTGGAGCCGTTGACGCCAGAAGAGGAAAGGTATGTCCGCTCTTTAATGCAGCAGCAGGAACAGGCCAAAGCGGCGCAGACGATGCAGGCGCCAGAATCTGGGACGATGAGCCTGGAAGATACTTTGGGGTATTATCAGACAGCGCAAAAGATACAAAAAACGGACAGGGAAAAACTGGACTTTGAAAGAAAAGACATTCGTCCGGAGGTTTTAGCCAGAGGGAAAGAAAAAGTAAAAGCGGTTGAAATCAACCGCTTTTTTGCTGATAAGAAGACAAGTAAAGATATCAGCCTGAAAGAAGTGATGTCTGCACTGGATAAAACGGCCCAGGTCAACGAAAACGGCGTGCGCATACTGAAAAACGATAATGGCGAGACGGTGAGTTTATCAAACCGTTCTGTCAGTGAAATGTATAGTTCAAGCAGTCAAAGAGACGGACGGAATATCGGCGGCATTTTAGGAAAAGAAGTTATCGCCAATTTGCCGGAGATATTCAAGGGCGCGTTTAAAATCAAAGAGACGCCGGATATTCGGCATCAGAGCCCGAACCGGATTATCAGATATGCAAACGCGATTGAAAGTGACGGGAAACCGTTTATTGTCAAGATAACCGTTAAGGAGATGGCGAACAACCGCCAGGAGCTAACGGATATAGAAATTGAAGGGAACGCAGGGAAAGACCTGGCCGCGTATGATGTAAAAGTAGGCAGAAAAAATACCGCCGAGGGTAATATCTCCACGAACAAGTCCGTGGCCATCCCCGGCGGTACTGATATTATAATAGACGACTTAATAGATTATGTCAACAGTTATTCGGCGGAAACGGTTAAAATAGACGGAAAAGAGCGTTCAGTCAGGAACTCTCAAGGAGAACGGATAGCCAAAACGGAAGAAGGACTGCGCGCCTTTTACGAATGGTTTGGAGACAGCAAAGCGGTGGATGAAAACGGTCGGCCGCTGGTGGTGTATCACGGGACGGACAAGGAGTTTTTTGTATTTAAGCCGCAGGATATTCATTCATTCAGCGAAGGGATAGGAAATTTTTTTTCAAGCCGTGAAGATATTGCCCAGACTTATGGTAAAAAGACATATCCTGTTTATTTGAAAATGGAAAATCCGCTTATCGTAGATTACAAAGGGAAGTACTTTAATGAAATTATGATTGTTGACGGCCAGAAAATGGGGGTGATAGGGAATTATTTGATAGAGAGTGTTCCTTCTATTACGGATATTGCAAAGCACGCTCTGGCCAAAGGATATGACGGAGTTATTGCAAAAAACATAAAAGATTCTGCCGACCCGTATGAAATATTAGGCAAACCGGATGAAAAAAAGATAAGGGAGTTAGTAAAATTAAGTGATGAGGAACTGTTTGCCAGATACATAAAAGTATCTCCCGGTTTAAATGATGACATAAAAGTCCATCTGAAAGATTTACATAACAGAAAAGAAAGGAAGTTTATAGCCGGAGTCGTTGAGCAGAAAGAGAGGGAGAAGCGGAATTCACCGCTCTTAAATGCGGATGATTATGTTGTCTTTTCTCCCAACCAGATAAAATCCGTTTATAACCG
>CASFRQ010000101.1 GCA_949296785.1 uncultured Alphaproteobacteria bacterium | reverse complement strand
GATCATACTTTGGAAGAAGTGGGACAGCAATTTTCCGTTACCCGTGAACTTATTCGTCAGATAGAAGCCAAAGCTTTAAGAAAGTTAAAACATCCGAGTCGTTCCAGAAAGTTGAAAAGTTTTTTGGATAATTCATAATAGATTTTTAAAGGTTTTATTTGACTTGTTTTTTGAAAGAGGAGCAGAGTTGTTCCTCTTTCATATTATTTGAAGATTTGTGTTAAAGAAAAAATTTATGAATTTTCCGGTTTTGAAAAGAGAAAAAAACTCAAACAGGAAAAACTTTTATAATCGGTTGAAAAAATAAAAAACAGACTATCTCGCAGGATTTTGAAAAGGGATTATCATTATCTGCTTTTGTGCAAAAGAGCGGCTGATGGAAAAAGGGCGTTTCCTTTTTGTCGGAGATAGTTTTTGTATTCGTCGCAGGAGCGCCAGGCCGCTTTTTTTACTTGCTCCATAAACAGTTGGTTCGTAGGATTTTGAGAAAGGTCTTCTTCATCCTTTCTTTTATGGAATGCGGCGTGAGATTCAATTTGGGCTTTCAACCTGAAAGCCAGAATTGGCAAGAGTTTTTCCGTGAAAATCATTTGATCGGCTTGAGCTCTTTTGAGGAGCCGGGCATTCTCGGAAGAGGTCGTTTCTTGTTTTTCAACATCGGCTTCAAGGCATCGGGTTGCTTCGTTTATTTTTCTTTGATTTTTTTCAAAAGTTTCTTTTTCGGTTTTGCTTAAAAGTTCTTTTTGCATAAACGAGTCAAAAAATGACTTTGTCCTTTTGTGGCCAAGAAGGTAAGAGTCAATAGTTGGGTAAACAATATTGTTATAAAAAATGTTTAAAAGCGGCATTTGTTTTTCAAATTCTGACGGATTTTTGAATTTTTCCTCGTGCAGGCGAGCAAACAGCTCCTGATTCCTTTCATCTGAATCATAGTTTTCATTAACAATAAAATTATTTAAAACACGGGAGATTTTTTGATATAAAGGAGGCTGATGCGCTGCTTCTAAGTCCAGAATTTCTTTAAAAAGGAGAGAGTCGGAAAAAGCTGAAACACTTTCAACACGGTGTGTCAGTTCATGCAGGAAGTTGGATGCGGCTTTGTCCGGCGCTTTTTCTTTTGCGGAGAGAAGGATGACCGGCATGTCCGACAGGGCCGCGCCTAAAATTAACGGAAAGTCTTCGTCTTTTTCAAAGAAAACCTGTATGTCATCTGTTTGCAAAGATCTTTGTAAAAGGAGTTCGTCGGCGTCGTTTTCACATAAAGCCAGCAATCCGCCTTGTTTTTGAAACAGGTCAAAAAGCTTTTCCCCCTCTGCGGAACGAAGGGTTTTAAGTAGGGCGGCATGAATTGCCGGAAGAGCTTCCTTTGCCCATTGAAAAGATAAACCTTCCTTTCCTTGAGGAAATAATGTTGTTCTTGTTTTCATGTTTTTACCGTTTTCACAGATGAGTAAAACAGGAAATCCCTGTTTTTCCGATTCGGGAAGACGGCACAAAAAATGTTCCCCGTTTTCGTTTCGGCCGAGAGCGATTGTTTGTTCGGTTTCATTTCCTTGGTTGACGGTGAAAATGTCATCCAAAACATCGGTCCAGGAAAGATCACAGAAATGCTTCATTTTTTTCTCTCAAAACTATTTCGTTTTTCTAAAATTTTAACAAAAAAATAAACAAAAAGAAAGTATTTTATTTTAGAAATTTTTTTATGGAAAGGTAACAACGGAAAGTTATTTTTATGATGCAATAATTATTTTTTAAAGTAAAAAAATAAGGATCTTCGTCGGAAAAAATACGATACCTTTCGGTAAATCATGGGGAAAAGAAGCGGAGATTAAACCGGCTGTCCGCAGAGAGAAAACATGGGTTTCGGATTTTGCGCGTTTGGGTATTCTGTTTTCATGTTTTGCCGTTCTTGCAAAATAATAAATCAGAAGATACCGATTTTACCGATATATCGTTGTTCAGTATTTTTTCTTAAAACGGATTAAGAGAAAAGGACTGAAGTTAAGCGTCGGAAAGCAAGGTTTTGATGGTATCAAACACTTGCCGGAACATTTCCGGCGTTAACTTTTTTGTGCTGGTGTTGTATTTTGAACAGTGATAGCTGTCAATAAGCGTCAATCCGTTCGGAAGTTTGTAAACCCGGTTGTGTTTAAAAGGATAAACGGATTTTTTCAATCCGAAAGCTTTTAAAACAGCTTCATGCGAGACGGCGCCAAGGGATAAAATTATTTTCAGATTCGGGCTGTCGGCTATTTCCTGTCGGAGGTAACCGTTGCAGTTTTTAATTTCCTGTGTCGTGACTTTGTTTTGTGGAGGAACGCATTTAACGGCATTGGTTATCCGGCTTTTAATCAGCCGTAAGCTGTCATTCGCCGATTCTTCATAAACGCCGTCGGCCCATCCGTATTGAAGGAGGGTTCCGTACAGCAAATGTCCGGCAAAATCCTTTGTAAACGGCCGACCTGTTTGATTTGCTCCTTTTAAACCCGGCGCCAGGCCGACAATCATCAAAGTAGGGTCGTTATCCCCGAAAGGAGGAACGGGCGCATTAAAAAAAGACGGGTATTTTTTCTTGTTTTCTTCAATAAACCGACAGAGTCTTTCACATTTTGTGCAAATCATTTTATATCCTTTCTCTTTTTAGATACTTTTACATTTTTTTTTGAAAAGAACAATTGATTTTTGAGAGAAAAAAGAACATTCTTATAACAAAGAAAGAAAGGAAATTTTATGGCCGCAAAAATCTTAATTGTTGAAGATAATGAACTGAATATGCGCTTGTTTTCGGATTTGTTGAAAAGCCGCGGGTATGAGGTGCGGGAATGCCTGGAG
>CASFRQ010000100.1 GCA_949296785.1 uncultured Alphaproteobacteria bacterium | reverse complement strand
TTTATTTTCCGGCATTTCGGAAACGCCGTAAAACCAGGCGGCGGACAGCTTTAAATTCTCCGTCGGCTGAAAGGAAGCCTGCACCCCCGTAAAATAAGTGGAAGAAGTATTGGTTTGTAACGCCCCCTTCCCTTGAAGGCCTAAAAGAGAATCTTCCTCGCTCATAAAACCGCCCAGGAAAGAAAGAGAAAACGACTGTTTCGGCGCCCACGTCAACTTTGACTGCGCTGAATATACTTTCGGCAGAGTTTCCCAATCTTCCTCCTCCGGCAAATCGTCAAAGTAAACAGTACCAGCTTCCAAAACGCTTTCAAAACGAACCGTGTCCGATAAGGCGAACGCGTTTTTCACACCGTACGCTCGCCGTTTTTCAAGAAAAGGATTTTCCAGTGGTTTATCAAACCAAGAAACCTGCCCGTATTTTGTATCATCGGCATAATAAAGCCCTACCGAAGCGGACTTTGAAAAATCATAGGCAAAAGAAAAATTTCCGACGACCCCCAAAGAAGAATTTTTATTTTCCCTTTGTGTTAAACGATGTAATTTCATCCTGCTGATACTGGCAGAATCGGAAAAACTGAAGGAAAAAGAATCTGAAAAATGAACGGTCCGCGTTTGAGCTCTGGCGCCCAGCATCCTCAAATTATTCAAAAACGCTTTATCGGATTTCTCCGCCTGTTTGACAAAAGAAGAGGTCGGCACCAAATACGCCCGGGAATACTTATCCAAAACCGCGACATTATCCGGCAATTTTTTTAACACGGAGGCGTTTAAAAAATAAGGTAATTTAAGGGAAGTATCGCCGAGCGCCGAACGCGCCGATGAAACAGTTTCACCTTGAGCCAAAGCCAAAGTCCCGATAGGCGCCGTTGCCTTTTCCAAATTCACCAATCCGTGTCCATACACCTCGTCCACACCTGGCGTCCCCAAATCTGTCGCCGTTTCAAAAAGAATGGAAACAACCTCCTGCGCGGATAAATGAGGAAACGCCCCCATCAAGACCGCAACAGAGCCTGTCACCACTGGAGCTGCCATGGAAGTTCCGGCTGCCCCGGCATACCCGTAATAATCGGCTGGACCATATGTTCCGCTGATAGTGGAAACAATCCCCTCCTGCGGATTTAAATTGCCACCCGGCGCCGCAAGGCAATATTCCTGAGCCACGCCGCAACGGTTGGAAAAGTCGGAAATCTCATTTTTAGAATTAACAGATACAACAGTAATAAAAAGGTTATCCAGAGAATAAGTCCCGCCGGAAGAAAATTCTTCCGCCAAAGGGGCCCCGGACAGAATACCCGGATTGGCATTACCTTCATTTCCGGCTGAATTCACAATAACAATCCCTTCCGTTGAAGCTCGGCGCAAAGCGCTGACCACATCGGAAGCAATCACTTCAAAATTCGTATAAGACGGATTGTCTACAAAAGCCTCATTCGTTTTATCCGCATAAAAAATGCTGCAATCCGGCCAATCTTCCGGACAAGAATACCCTTGCGAAATGTTAATCACCCTGGCACCGTTATCCATCAAAGGAGTTAATGCCTCCGTCATATTTACCGAGTTGTTAAACCCGTAGTAAGATACAAGTAAATCCGCCTCCGGCGCAACGCCGTGCATACCTGTTCCGTTCCGAACAGCGGCAATAATACCGGAAACATGAGTACCGTGGTATAAATCCTTTATGGTAATAGGATTACCGTCATCATCCGTTCCGGAAGTCTGTCCGTTTGTCATATCAAAAGTTTGAAGAATATTATCGGCCAAATCCGGGTGGTCGGCATAAATCGTATCATCAAAAACGCCCACCTTGACTTTTTCTCCATTCAGATTATCATATCCGAAATACCCTCTGGCGTAAGCCGAAGAAGCGTTTACCTGTTGCAAAAAATTACCGTATTTATATTCTTCCGTTTCAAAATCCGTAGCAGGCAGAGACTCTTCCGGTTTTTCAGGCTCCGTTCCTCCTGAGGAAACAGAAGAAGAGGAAGAACTTCCCCCGCCGCCGGAAGAACCGACGGCAATCGCCACCCCTCCGACTGTCACGGTTCCGGCTATGGTCAAAGCCGTGGGAGACAAGCCAAGAAAACCCACTGATTTTCCGGAAGACTTTTCAAGAAGGATACCTTCTTTTGTGAAAACGCCGCCTTGTCGTTCGGAACTGACAGGAAGGCGGTATCTTTGGGCAGAATAAGAATTTGTCTGATTATTCAAAGTACGGTTAAAATCTCGTTTCACCGCCTCAGACATTTGACGAACACACGGATGATTCAAATCCGCACCGAAAGAAGCCAACAGGTTAAAAGCACCTGTATCTCCGTCATAAACGGCAGCGCACAAGGCAGAGTCCCCTTCCCCGTCCACGGCATCAATGTCATAACCTTGCCTTATCAATTGGCGGACAGAGGCTGTATCCCGGACATAAGCGTAATAACGAAAGGCTTCATATTCTTCCTGAGAAGCGAAACACATGCCGGGAAAGAAAACCGCGGCCGTTAGAAACAAGATTTTTTTCATCAGACACCTGAGTTATTTTGTTTTTTTTCAATTTAACTTAATTTTCAAAAAAATAAAAGAAATAATTGATTATTTTTTCAAAAAATGCCTATACTTATTTTATGGAAACTGAAGATATTAAAAACGGACAAATTTCAAGAATTATCCCTCTGTCCTATAAAAAGTACGGTGAAGGCGGGAGGATTATTCTGTTTTTTCCTGATGACGAAGATTCCTGCGAACAGCTTGAACAGCAGGGGATGATTGAATCTTGCCGCCCTTTTTTGGAAACGGGACGATGTCAGATTTACGCGTTGAGCACTTTGGACAAAGAAACCTTTGACGATTTGGAGCGCCCGTTTACCGAACGCGTAGAATTATATGAACAATATGTCCATACTTTAAAACAAACTCTTTTAGAGCCTTTAAAAAAAGAAAATCCTTATCAACTTCCTCTTGTCGCCGGGTGCGGACGCGGTGCTTTTCATGCGATGAACTTTTTCTGTCGCTTCCCGGACATACTGGGCGGCGCCCTTTGTATTTCCGGTTTTTATCAGTTGGATCTTCTTTTGGGCCATAACATGAATGAAACGGCAAAAGAAAATTCCCCTCTTCTCTTTATGAATCATGAATGGGCGGCAAAACATGAAAATGACTTTATCAAAAGCCGAATTATCCTTTCTTGCGGAAAATCCGAAGATTCTAAAACTGCTTTTTTACAAACTTTGGAAATGGAAAAGCTTTTGACATCCCTTGAAATTCCGTTTTTTATTGATGTATGGGGAGAAGATGTGACGGCAACTTGGCCTTGGTGGAATAAACAAGTCCCTTATTTTTTTGAAAATCTTCTTTTCTAATTCCTATAACATCATTCAGACAAATCCGCTTCTGTCTTTTTTTTTCAATTTCTGTCTTTCCACCTTACAGATAACGGCAAGGAGCATACCTGCGCGAATAAAAATAAATCCTCGGACAAAGAACAAAAGGTTCTGGTAATCTTCTAAATTATATAAAAATCCTTTTATTGACAATTCTACCAACCAACAGACATAAACGCCAACTGCCGCAACCCAATACCCTTTATACACAAAATACAATAACGGAAGATACAATACCGACCAGGGAATAAAAAAAGAGGATTTTCCGTATTCTTCAAACAATCTTGCGTGTTCAAATTCCCCTATCAAAGCAGCGGCATAAAATAAAGCAACCCCAACAATGACATACGAAATAAAAGCAATAAGTGCGGAATAAGGCTTCCCCTGTTCCCTTTTTACCAACGCTTTTTGCACCGTTTTTTCTTTCGGAATGAATAAACTTATCGGATAAATATCCGCCCTTTTAGTTAACTTTCTCCTCCATCCGAGCCGTTTTGTTATAAACGCCGTTAAATAATATAAAATCAGTAAACTTAGCAGTTCAATAAGACAAATAACTTTTCCGGGAATATTTTCACTTAACGCTTCCAAAAAATCCTCAAAGTTAAGTCTTTTCATATAATAAGCTATTGCCAGATATGTAGAAAAAGAACTTAAAACAGAAAGCCAAAAATATCTTTTTAAAAAAATAAGTTGAAAAAGAAAGTAATAAATAAAAAAGAATAGAACAACAATATAATAATAGAAGTAGGTATATAAATATTTGGACCCTAAAAAAATAATTCCGCTTGCTATTTGTAATCCCAAAAATAGATAATTAAATAACATTTTATTTTCCCTTCAATCTATTTTTTTC
>CASFRQ010000099.1 GCA_949296785.1 uncultured Alphaproteobacteria bacterium | reverse complement strand
CTTTGGAAAATTTGTCTTGCAAAAAGCTTCGGTATCCTCTTTTTGTTCGTAAAAAGAAGAGAATGTTTTTTCTTTTTTGGTTTTGAGCCGATTGCTAAAGCCGGCAGTTTCCGTTTCCGCAATGCAAAGGGTTTTCGGGGCTATCCACCCTTTTTGCAAAAGGTTTTTTAAGGCCGCTTCCCACAATCCTTTTCCGTAAGGGGCATCCAAAAATAAAATATCAGGGGTCGGATGGTTTTCTTCTTTTTTCGGTAAAAATAAAATATCTTCCCCAAATAAAGTATAGGAAGAGGGCCGGATTCCGCGCAGATTTTTTTGAATGCAGGCAAGGGCTCTTTTATCCTTTTCCGCAAAGAAAACATGGCGCGCGCCGCGGGACAGAGCCTCCGCCCCCATAGCGCCGGAACCGGCGAATCCGTCAAAGAAAACTGTCTCTTCCCATGTTTTGCCCTCTGTCGCCAGGCGGGCGGATAACATGTTAAACAACCCTTCTTTTGCCCGGTCGGCGGTCGGACGAGTTGTGTCATACCCGTCGGGAGTTTGAAGAAGCCTGCCTTTTAAAGTACCGCCGATAATTCGCATCCGAGTTGCTCCTTTAAGACTTTTTGCGGAACTTCTTTCACGGCTCCTTTTTCCAAAACGCCCAACTGGAACGGACCGTAGGACAGGCGTATCAGCCTTGAAACCTGCAGGCCGAAAAATTCCATAACTCTTCGGATTTCCCGGTTTTTCCCTTCGGTTAAAGTAACGGTCAGCCAACTGTTTGTCCCGCCGTCCTTGTGTGTTTCAGCGGTCTTTGTTGGTTGGACGGTTAAGTTTTTCCCCGGCGGGAAAGGTTGTTTCTTGAAAGAAGAAGCGGGCGATGGTTGTTTGGATTTTTCCCTTGAATCAATTTCAATTTGCATCGGGGCGTAATGAATACCTTGAATTGTCAAGCCTTTGGCGGCGCGTTGAACAATCCCTTCGGGCAAATGGCCGTGAACGCGGACGCGGTATTTCCTTTTCCATCCCAAAGACGGATTTTCCAATAAACCGGCCAGCGCGCCGCTGTTGGTTAAAAGAAGCAACCCTTCCGAGTTCAGGTCAAGCCGCCCGACGGAAACCACGCGGGGCAAGGAGTTCGGCAGAGAATCAAAAACCGTCGGCCGTCCCTCGGGATCTTTGTGCGTCGTGACCAGCCCCGTCGGCTTGTGATATAGGAAAAGGCGGATTTTTTCCGGCTTTTTAACCGGAACGTCGTCCACCGTCAAAATATCTTCTTCCCCCGCCAAAACCGCCGGCGTGGACAGGATTTCCCCGTTTAAGGCGACTCTTCCCTGCAAAATCATTTTCTCCGCATCCCGGCGGGAACAAACGCCGGCTGCCGCGATGAGTTTGGCCACTCTTTGTTTGGCATGGGGGCCGGCGTCGCTTTCCTTATGTATTTTACTCTCTTCTTTAGGAGAGGTATCCTCTTCTTGTCTTGTAAAAACGGAAAAGGATGTTTTGTTTTTGTCTTCCTTGTCCGCGGAAAAAGAAGGATTGAACGGTTTTCTCTCAGTTAAACAGGTGAAAAAACGTTCGTTTGCGCTTTTTGTTGAAGTCGGTATTTTATCTCTTTCGGCCGTTGAAACAAAAGAATTTTCCTTTGTCGGAATGTCGCGCGTTCTTTTGGCCGTTAAATTATGGGTTTTGGGGCGAATTCCTCCTTCGGACCGACGGCCGAGAACGCAGACGCCTCGTTTTTGTTTCCGGGCCGAAGAAAGATTTTCAAAATCT
>CASFRQ010000098.1 GCA_949296785.1 uncultured Alphaproteobacteria bacterium | reverse complement strand
TACAATAACATACAGAATTTTAAAAAAAATCTTTTTCACTCTTTCTTTAAAAGAAGCTGACATTGACAAATCCTTATAAAATTAAAGTTTTCTCATCCAGCCATACAAAAATTTTTGTGTATTTTTTACGACCGTTAAAAAGTAACATAACCGAACAAGAGAAAGCGCGCAACAGAAATCCCTCAATTTGTTCATATTTAACGGTCGTTAAATATGAACATTAAAAAATAAAAACGCCCCTTAAAAAGAGGCGCAAAAAAATTTATTTTATAACCGATAGCGTTGTGTCTTTACTTATTCTCCGGTTTTCTGACCGGGAAAGGAGGAGTTTTTTCCGTCGTCATTTTATTTTTCTCCTGCGAAAACCAACCTTTTTTTATTTTTTCCTGAAGATAGGAACGCAATTCCTCCGACTGCTCCTCTTTTAGAGAAAGGGACTTTTCCCACTGAAAAACAGCTTCCCTTTTGCGGCCAACCTTCCAATAAGCATCGCCTAAATGGCTGTTGATAAGAGCATTGCTGGCTTCTAAAGCCGCCGCTTTTTCCAAAATTTCAACCGACTGCGGATATGCCCCTTTCAAAAAATAAGCCCATCCCAAACTATCCAAAACAGACCCATTTTCAGGGAAAAGCTCCGCCGCCTTTTGAATCATCTCAAAAGCCACCTCTATATCATCCCCGTTCTCCAGCATCGTATACCCCAAGAAATTCAAAACAATGGGATTGTCCGGACTCAGTTCCAAAGATTTACGCATATCTTCATATGTTCTTTTGATATCCCGCAGCTGATAAGAAGCGGTTCCCCTTGAAAAATAAACCTGCCAAAGATCCGGATCTTCGGAAGAGGCTCTTGAAATCGCCTCATCATAGTATTTTATCGCGGAACGGTAATCCTCCAAATCAATATAGGTGTCGCCGATATATCTGTAAGAACTTAAAAGCTCCGGATTTATTTTCCGAACTTTTTCAAACGCAGCCAAAGCCTCTTTATACTTTTTCATTGCGCGCAGGTTATTTCCCCACTTCAAATAAGCGAATTCCTGCATCTTCTTGTTTTTGACCAACTCTTCATAAAAGACATTCGCCTCGGCAAATTGTCCGCAGCTTTCCAAAAGTTCCGCCGCTAAAAACTGCATCAGAAGCGAATCCGGATGAAGGTAAAGAGCCAATCTCGCCAACAACAGAGATGTTTCTATATTTTGCCGCAGAGCATAAGTAGCCGCCATGGTAAAAAGAGCATCGGCCGCCCCTTTCTGAGGCGAATCAATCACTTCAGCCGGATTCGGTGAAGACAGAAAATTATTTTCCAAAATAGAGGAATAATACGCTTTTTGATAAGCCTCCAAAAAATCAACTTTTTTGTTTTCCAGACCGAGTTTTTTATAAAAATTCAGCATGGAAAGCAATATCTTAAGAGAGGTGGCCTGTGCGTCAAGCAATACCTGATATTCTTGCGCCGACTCTTTCATTCGTCCGAAATATTCCAAAATCAAGGCGCGATGGAAGTGGTAAAGGGCTGAAACCTCCTCATCTTCAAGCAAAGCATTTAAACTGCTCAAAGCTTCCTCCTGATTTCCCTCCCCTGCATAAATCCATGCCTCCATAATGGAAACTAAGATATTTGAAAAGCCCACTCTCTGAATAGAAGAAATAATATCTTTTGCCTTTTTTAAATCCCCTTTTTTCAAATAATAGGTCCCGGCGACATATCGCGTAATCGGATCAGAAGGGGTTATTGCCAAGGCTTTCTCAGCCAAAGGTCCCGCTTTATCAATATCTCCCGTCACTCCCGTTAAAACAAAAGTGGTTGTCAGCAGGTCAAAATTCTGTTTATCCTGATTATAAGCGCGTTGGTAATAGTGAGCGGCTGTCGGAATGTCTTTTTCTTTTAATGCAAAAAAACCTGCCAAATAATCCCCAAAGTCAACATTCTCCAAAACAGGCTCGGCAGGCAATTGTTCCTCAACCGAAAGGGTATGCGGTTGCGTTTCCTGAGTCGTTTTGATATCCTCTACATACACATCCGGTACACTGCTACAGGACGAAAGGGATAAAATTATTAAAAACGCACCCAAAAATTTTTTTAACATATTTTTTCTCTTTTTATCTTGGAAAATTTGTTTTATTGTCATAACTATATCAGAAAAATATTTAAAATAGCAATGGATAAAGAAGTTAAAATACTTGATTGGTTTTTCACCGCCGGCATGGACGATATCGCGGGCGAAACTCCTTTGAATTTTTATGAAACGGGGAGAAAAGGAGTTGTCTGCGCCTCGGAAACGACAATCGGCGGAAAACTTCCGCCATTCCAGGAACAAAGACAAGCCGTTCCTGCCGACATTTTATATGAAAAAGCAAAGTCCGATATCAGCCCTTCTCTTCGCAGCGGTTCTTTTTTTCCGCAACCATCCGAATCATCCGCCGACCGAACTGTCTTTTCCGACTCAAGAACCGAAGAAGGGGCTTCCTTCCTTCAAACAGCGGAACAATTATCTGTCAAAGCGCAAACATTGGAACAATTGCGTGAAAATCTTCAGGCTTTTGACGGATGCGCCTTAAAAAAAACGGCGATGAATACGGTTTTCGGCGTCGGCCCCAAGGACGCGCCTATTATGTTTATCGGCGAAGCACCTGGAGCTGATGAAGACCGACAAGGAATACCCTTTGTCGGTGTCAGCGGGCAACTCTTGGATAAAATGCTTTCATTTATCGGGGTCAGTCGCGAAAAAAATGCTTATATTTCCAACATCATACCTTGGCGCCCGCCCGGAAACCGCAAACCGTCAACATTGGAAATAGAACTTTGCCTGCCTTTTATTTTAAGACATATAGAATTGATTAACCCTAAAATCATTGTTTGTGTCGGAGGTACATCGGTAACCAGTCTTTTACAAACGGGGGAAACCATTGCTCGAGTAAGAGGGCAGTGGCGTTCTTTAAAAATAGGCGACCGAGAAATCCCCTTGATGCCGATTTTCCATCCAGCTTTTCTTTTGCGTTCGCCGGCTTATAAAAAAACGACTTGGCAGGATTTGCTTGAATTAAAAAGAAAACTCAATGAACTGGAACTTGCGTAGTTCCGCATGCCGGACGGTTTATATTTTCGGGATATCAATCGGACCTGTTTTCTCGGTAAGTTCAAAACGTTTAAAACAAGCCGAAAAATAAAATTAAAACTTTTTCAACCAAAGCCCCCTTCCGGCTTGGAAAAAAGAATTACTGTAATTTCCTTAATCGTTTTTTCAAAAAAACAGGAACGGCCGATAAAAAAGAATTTTCCAAAACACAAAAACACCTTTTTACAAAGGTTTAGAAAATCTGAAGATTTGTGTTCTCAACATATTATTCCCGTTCCCATAAAGGTGGACGGATGTTTAGTAGTCTGCGCATAAAATGCGGCCAACAGTTCGATGTATTAGGGAGACCCCCTATTTGACCGACATCCGTCCATAACAACAGGAAAATTTTATGTTTTCAGTTTAGGCTTTTTTTACCGCTTGAAAAGATATTCTTAAGTTTAAACCAGCCGCCGGCACGCAACCAAAAGAGCTCTTTTCTTTACTTTTTCTTTTCCTCTGTCCTCAGATACCTTTTTTTTCCGTCCTTGAGAAAAGACTTTTTCATCTTGAAAAATCGGATTTATACAGAATCTGTTTTAAAAGCCGTCAACCTTCTCAAATAAAAAGGAACCGGCCTCCGCCCAAAAGGAAGAAACCGGAACCTTTCAAAAACAGCCGATACCATTGATACCGTTACTTAATCACTTCCAAACCGTTCATATACGGACGCAAAACCTCCGGCACGACAATGGAACCGTCTTTCTGCTGATAGTTTTCCATAACGGCGATTAAAGTCCGCCCCACGGCCAGCCCGGAGCCGTTTAAAGTATGGACAAACGCCGTCCCCTTCTGTCCTTTCGGACGAAAACGGGCATTCATCCTTCTAGCCTGAAACGCGCCGCAGTTGGAACAGCTGGAAATTTCCCTGTATCGTCCCTGTCCGGGCAACCAAACTTCCAAATCACAGGTTTTATGGGAAGAAAAGCTCATATCCCCCGCGGCCAGAGAGACAACTCTGTACGGCAATCCCAATCTTTGCAAAATATCTTCCGCACATCCGATCATCCTCTCCAGTTCTTCCCAAGATTTATCCGGATGAGTCACGGAAACCATCTCCACCTTATAAAACTGATGTTGACGAATCATGCCGCGCGTGTCTTTTCCGGCAGAACCCGCCTCCGATCTGAAACAAGGCGTCAGAGCCGTCACGCGAATCGGCAATTGCTCTTCCTCCAGAATTTTACCGTTGACAATATTCGTCAAAGATGTTTCCGCCGTCGGAATTAAATAACGGCCATCCGTCGTTTTAAACAAATCCTCCTCAAACTTCGGCAAATTGCCAGTTCCAAACAATGTCCCCGCTTTAACCAAAAGAGGAACCTCCATTTCCGTATAACCTTTTTCCTGCGTGTGGACATCCAGCATAAACTGCCCCAAAGCGCGCTCCATCCTGGCCAAAGGACCTTTCAGCAAAGTAAAGCGGGCGCCGGAAAGAACTGCCGCCTGTTCGCTGTCCATCAAACCCAACTTTTCACCTAATTCAAAATGTTCCAAGGGTTTAAAATCAAACTCTTTTGGCGTCCCGACCCGGCGCAGTTCCAGAGCG
>CASFRQ010000097.1 GCA_949296785.1 uncultured Alphaproteobacteria bacterium | reverse complement strand
GGGACGGTCAGTATTTCCCATAAAGGCAATAATACATTTATTTTTGATTCCGTTTACTCTCAGGAGAAGGGGGAATTGGAATACGAAGGGGAAGAAGATCATATTTTGATTGAAAGCAACGGGAGAACAATTCATGCCAAGATAAATTATACAATGGAAGCGGAGGATGAAAAATCTCCAGTTCAACGCATTCCGCATGTTTCTTATAAAACTTCTGATGGGCGAGAGGGGGAGTTTACGAGAGAGCAGTCAGGTGTTTTAATGTCCGATGTTTTGGATATGGAAGTAAGTAAGGCGGATAATATTCACTATGCGGCACATTGGGCGAATGCCGTTCTTCATGCCAAGATTATAGAAGAGGCCGTTAGTAAAAAAGAAGATAAAGGGTTGGAACAATCGCCGGAAGAGATAAGGAAAGATATATCTGCGATTATACTGACAGATAAAGAGGTGGATGAGGAACTTTCTGCAGCGGCGAAGGAGGCGGCGAAGAGAGGTCGTCAATATAAGTTGGCCAAGGGGGTCGTTACTTTGGGACGAACGGCAACGGTTTTAGCACCATTTGTATCTCAGGCTGCTATGATGATGGATGCTTACGCTCACGAGGCTGATGTGCAACAGCAAACAGTTCAACATGAGACGCCTGAAGCCGTTCAAACATATGAAAATGAAACGGTGGAGCAGAAAGTATCGACTCTAAAAATATCGGGAGTAGAATATGAGGCTGCTGAAGATGGTGGATATAATTATACCGCTACAGTCAACGGGGAGCAGGTGGAAGGTCATTTAGATGCCGAAGATGTTCTTTCGCCGACAAGTGATGACGCGCGAACAGCGGCAAAACAAATGGACGCTAATATAAAATCGGCCATTTCTATAGATGTAAAGGAAAATTCGGATGTTAACCATTCGGAGACATTGCAACCGGTTAATGAAGGTAAAATGGCGGAAGGTGCTCTTCAGGCAAACGCTGCGCCAATTCAGGAGGAGAATGAAGCAGAGGAATCTTCTGTCGCTACGTCAGAGGTTGAGGCAAATCAAAAAGTTTCTGCGGAAAGGGACGCGGATATTGAAAAGATTCAAAGCAAGATACAGCCTGTTGTTGATGATATTATTGACGCGGCAGACAATGTGAAGGATGGGGTTGAAGACTTTGTTGATAAAACGGTCGCTTCCATTAAAACGGTTGCTTCTAAGATTTTCCCGCAGGAGGAGAATGGCCCCGAATCTCTGGAAGAAGAGGCTTTGGAACAGAGTTCTATGAAAGCTCAAATGCAAGAGGAAGAAAGAGCGGAAGAAAAAGCAAAGGCTGAGTTTGGGGATAAGGTTTCTGAAGGGCTGGCAACAGCTATTTATGAAACAAAAGAGGTCATGGAAGATGTTCATGAAGCGGTGGAAAATTTTACTGACAGCATTAAAGAAAAGGGTGAAGACGTGCTTGAAACTTTCACAGAGAGTAAATTAGAAAAGTCTCCGGAACAACAAGCATACGATATGTCGGTAAGAGATACTCTGTCGCAAGGATATGGTTTGGAACAAGGAAAAGAGGCAAATAAAGAAATAAAAAAAGGATTGAATCCGAAGACGGAAGAAAGAGGTGATCTTTCTACCAACGATCAGACTGATAGAGAGCTAAGGGGTAAAGTAACGAGTTTTGATAGGCCTTCTTCTCACGGTAAAGATGATTTGTTTGCTTTGTATGAAAGGGTTATAACAAAAGTTGCCGGTATGGGGGATGCACTAGATACTTGTTTTGAAATAGATAGAGAAGCTTCTTCAGACAATTTAGTGGTTGCACGGGTCAGTAAAGAAGGTGGTTATATCAAAGACGACGGACAGACTATGTCTTATTATTCCGAACCGGCAAAAACCATTTCCTTGGACGAAGCGTTAAAAATGACTTTAATCCAAAAAGAAAAGGGTATGGAAAATTTGATGATAAACGGAACCAAAGAATTTAAAAACCAACTCTTTTTGGCAGCTTCGTTGGTGGGATTAAAAGTGCAGAATTATGAACCTCCTGAAGAAATAATGGATAGACTTGAAGCGTTAAAAAAGGATAAAAATCTGATGTCTGCATTAAATGGAGCGCAACAGTTTAGGGCTTCTCCGAAGGCAGAGGCTTTACTGAAAAAACATCAGGAACAGAACAGTATTAGAGGCGTTGAATCTGTAAAGGATTCAAAAACAACATCCGCTTTTCATTCGGCAGGTAGCGGAGGCAGGGCTGCGTAAAGTTTATGAAAAAAAGGTATTAAAAAAAATTTTTACAAAGTACTTCTATAAAGGAGATATTCTAAATGGGATTTTTTGATTGGCTTAGAAATAAACAAGAAACAGAACAAGCCACAGAACAGAAAACAGTTTATTCTGATACAGGTAATATTGAGGATTTGGTAAACAGTGTTATGGAGAATATTTCCTTGCAAGAAGGGGAAGTTTTTACGGCTTCTTTTGATAAAGTTGCCGATCCGGACGGACATTTTTCTTTTAGACAGGTTAATGAGGAAAATATAAATCCGGAAGCGGTTATGGCCGATGATTCTTGGCGAGGGACGGTCAGTATTTCCCATAAAGGCAATAATACATTTATTTTTGATTCCGTTTACTCTCAGGAGAAGGGGGAATTGGAATACGAAGGGGAAGAAGATCATATTTTGATTGAAAGCAACGGGAGAACAATTCATGCCAAG
>CASFRQ010000096.1 GCA_949296785.1 uncultured Alphaproteobacteria bacterium | reverse complement strand
TGTAAATTCCATCTGTTTTCTCCTTGAGGGCGTCAGGGAAAAACTTGAAGGCCGTTTGGAATTTTTTGAAGTTCTTTTCTTTTTTGAAGGTAACGAAACTTTTTAGGTTGTAAAAGGGAAAAACCTTAAAGAATCGTTGACAAATGAAAAGGTTTTTTTATAAAATACCCTCTTGAAAAAGAGGTCGGCATTGCCAAAGCATTCGGCCGGCAGAAGCGGCAGGATTGAAAATTGTCGGCTGCTTGGGATTTTTTTAAGTTCTTTCCTTTTTTGAAGGTGACGAAACTTTTTGGGTGGCAGAAGAAAAAAGTTTTCCTTAGAACAAAATAAAAGGGCGTTGGGCGAGGTATCGGAAACTTAAGGAAGAAAAATGCGGAAATTTTCAAAGGAACAACAAGAGCTGATTGTCGGGATTGTAACCCTTGTTTTTATTTCTCTCCTTTTTGTCGGTGTTCTCCTGTGGCGACTACGCTGTGATTTTTTGCCAAAGGAGTTTGTTTTATACGCCAATTTTAAAAAATCTGACGGTTTATTGGATAACGCTGTCGTACGTTTAGCCGGCCTTCCTGTCGGAAAAGTGGTTTCTCAGGAGTTAACCAGCGCTTACATGGTGCGGATAAAAATGGAGTTTGACAAAATGCCTTTATTGTCAACGGATACGGTCGCCGTGATTGAAACGGACGGTATGATGGGGCCGAAATATATTGAACTGGTTCCCGGTGCGGAGGAGGATTTCCTTCAAAATGGGGAATCTTTGTCCTATGTCCAGGACGCTATCCTGTTGGACGATATTATGGCGCAGGCGGTTGCTTATATGGATTCAAAAGCGCAGGAACGCAAAGAGTGCGAAGCTTTGCGAAAAGGGTTGAATGAGCGCAAGTAAAGAGTTTCCTAAGGAATTTTGGAAAAGAAAGTTTTGATTTTTAGAAAAGCTTTTTTAGGCGATAAGATATTGGAAAAGTTAAGGAGTGGAGAATGAAAAAAAGTCCGGTTGAAACGATTTTAGGATTGGCGGTTTTGGTTTTTACAGGGTTGTTTTTGTTTTTTGCCGCTTCCCGCGTTAATATCAAGTCGGTGGAAGGATATCCCATTCTGACTTCTTTTTCCAAAGTCGGCGGATTGGAGGAAGGGGCGGATGTCCGTATCGGCGGCGTTAAGGTCGGTTCTGTTTTAAAGATGTCTTTGGAGCCGGAGACCTATCAGGTCAAAACGATTTTATCCATTCAGAAGGATGTTAAAATTCCGGAAGATTCTTCCGCCGCAATCGTGGATTCCGGTTTGATGGGGGATAAATATGTTAAAATTGATCCCGGTCTTTCCAGGGTTATGCTGAAGCCTGACGAAGCAATAAAAAAATGCCAGGATTACCGTTCTCTGGAAGATACTATCGGACGGCTGATTTACAGTGTGACGCAATAGTGTTGGATGGGTGAAAGAAAGGCGGAAAAGGCGTCGTCGGTTTCTTACAAAGCGGAAGTTTGACTTTATAAAGACGATAAGCCGAACCGGCGGCTGAAAAACGGGGCGAAGATGGGACAAAAGGCGGAAATTCTTTTTTGGAGAAAGGTTTTTATTGCGGCGGTATGCGCTTTCGGATTATTTTCTTTGAAGGCGGTGCGGGCGGAGGATATTGTCGCAACTCACGTCAAATTGCGGGCTTTGGATAAAGTAACGGGGCGCTTCAGAACTTTGGAGGGACCTTTGGGGGAGGAAATCGGGTTTGAAAATTTAAAAATTTATCCGGATATATGTTTGAAAAAACCTCCTGAAGAGACGCCGGAAGACATGGCGTTTTTATCCGTTTATGAAAAAAAGCCTCAAGGGGAAGAAGAATTGGTTTTTAAAGGATGGATGTTTTCGTCAAATCCTGCGCTTTCGCCGATGGAACACCCGATTTATGATGTGTGGGTTTTGGAGTGTTTCGTTTCACAGGAAGAGGCGGCGAGATTGCAAAATCCGCCGATGGCAGAGTTGGAGCGGTTTTCTTCGGAAAAGGAACGGGGGATTCCTTCTGCTCTTTCCGATTCAAATGAACAGGGAAAAAGAGTTGCCGGTTCTCAAGAGGATATCCGGCCTATCGCAAAGACAAATGGTTCGGAGCAGGCGGTCCCGGTGCCGGGCGATAAAAACCGGGGTGCTTTTATCGGTTCGGAGGATTTTTCTGAACCGGGTGTTTTTGACGGCGCGAGGGGACAAGCAACCGATGAAGTTTCTTTCGAAAGTCAGCTTTTAAATAGCAGTTCGGGTGAGGAAAACGGTGATGAAGTTTCTTCCCGGCCTTCTTCCGTGCAGGATGACTTTCCTTTGGAAGATACGGAGGGGTTTTCTTTGTCCGGGGACGGCTTGGCGGATGAGGAGGGGTATCCTTCTATCTTTCCGGAGGAAGTGATTATTCAAAGCCTGCCCGAACCGCCTTTAAATTAAGGCTTTTTCGGCCGGCACAAGCGGAAAAAGGGCAGGGCAAGCGAAGGGAAAAACGGTATCCTCCGAATAGGTAAAAATCCATTGAGATTTTTTAGGCGGTTGATTTTTTCCGTTGTTTTTCAATGGAAACAAAAGTTTTTGAATGAGAAAGAATGACTTTTTTGACAAAAGGAAGTCTTTTGAAGTGTTTTTATGAAGTTGTCTTCCTCGGCCGGACATAAATTTCTGAAATGCTTTTTACTTTTACCGATAAAGCTGAAGGGTATGAATGGGGAGCTTTGGGATGGTCTATTACCGGGAAAACGGCATCTGTTGTAACGCAGAGAGAGTATAAAAGAGAAGGGAGGCTTTCCCGAGATGTTCAAAGAGGAAGATACCAGCCGGACAGAAGAAAAAGCGAAGCTTC
>CASFRQ010000095.1 GCA_949296785.1 uncultured Alphaproteobacteria bacterium | reverse complement strand
GAGAGGGTGACATGCTGTGGTACAATGGGTTTGACACCATTGATTATAAAAATAAACAGCTGTTTACCGTCGCGGAATTTTCCTTGAAAATGTGCGCCGTACCGGTAGCCATTTCCGGGGAAGATATTCTTAAAAACTCCGGCAGGGAACAGGTGATTGATTTGTTTGAAAGAAGGATAGACAACGCGGCCAAGACCATGCAGAATAAAATGGCCGAAGCTTTGTACGGCGACGGGACCGCTTCTTCCGGCAAAACAATCGGCGGACTGGCGCTTTTGGTGGCTGATGATCCGACGACGGGGACGGTTGGCGGCATTAACCGCGCGACGGCCGGTAATGAATATTGGCGCAATAAAGCGATGGTTTTGGGGTCTTCCGACACTGCTTGGACAAAAGACACCATTCGTCCGGCGATGGAAGAAATGTACCGCAAGTGCACGCGTGGTGTAGACCGCCCGGATTTGATTGTTTCCGATGAAAGCCTGTATTCTATGTTGGAACAATCAATGCAGGACTATCAGAGATTTACGGATTCCAATATGGCCGATATCGGATTTAAAGTGCTGAAATTTAAAGGCGCCGATGTTCTGATGGATGGCGGACAGGGTGGCTATTGTCCGGATAACACAATGTATTTCCTGAATACGGATTATTTGTATTTGCGTCCGCATAAAGACAGGAATATGCGTGTTGTCGGCGGAGACCGTATGGCGGTAAACCAGGACGCTTTGTACCGCATTATCGGTTGGGCCGGAAATATGACAATGTCTAACGCTTCCGTCCAAGGCGTGATGAAAAACAAGTCTTCCAGCGTTTCTACTCCTGAAAATGATGGAGAAGGGGAATAAGCTGTATCGGCTTTAAATTGTATCCTTCAAGGGGAGGGCGCTTTTAAGCGCCCTTTTCTTATGGAAGAAGGTAAAAAAAAGTAATTTTTAATGTTTCTGTTTTAAGGAGAAAATAAATGGAATTGGAAATGTTTGAACAGGTTGTCAGGGACAACGGAAAAGAGGAGGGCGTTTATGCCCGTTTTTATGATAAAGCGGTGAAGACCAATCGTATTGATAAGGCGGGGTTTCCTGTTTTTGAGACGAAAACTTATGTGGAAATCAGATTAAAAGACAATACGACAGAGATTTTTGATCAACCGGCCATGCCGGACAAAATCAAAAGGTTTCCTCGGGAATATGCACTTTATAAACTGCAAAGAAAACAGGTGGAAGAAGGGACGCCTTTAGATCAATTTGCTTTTTTAACGGCGTCGGAATTGGCATCGTTGAAGGCAAGAGGCATTTTTACGGTGGAGGCTTTGTCTGACCTTTCTGCGGAAAAAGCAGAACTGCTGGATGTTTCCGCCGCCAGGGAAAAAGCGCGGCACTTTCGGCAGTTTAACGAACAAAACGAAGGAAAAATTTCTTTTGAAGAAAGAGAAAAGGAACTTTTGTCCCAGGTGGCGGATTTGAAAAAACAACTGACTTCCTTAAAAAAGAAACAAACAAAATCCAAAAAAGAGAAAGGGGCGTAAATGAAAAATATTTTACAGCTTTGTCAAGAGGTTTCATCTTTGGCATGCACGCAGAAACCTTTAGACCTTTTTGATGAAGATTCCCAGCAGGAATCTTTATTTTTAAATTTGGCCAAGGATACATTGTCTTCCCTGGTCGCTTACGGAGATTGGCAGGAACTTATTAAAGAAGGCGTATTGAAAACAAGGGCTCGCAAAACCGACTACTTGGTCAGCGATTTTTGCCCTGATTTTTACAGTTTGGTCAATAATACGATTTTTATTAAAGACCAGACGGAAAAAGTCATTGGTTCTTTAACGCCGGAACAATATATGAAGGAGAAATACTTTCATTTGGACAGCTGCCGGATAAAATTTAAAATCCAAAACGGCTGTTTCAGGTTTTTGTCCCAGCCGCCTGCTGATTTAAAAATTGTTTTCCAATACCGTTCCGCCGTCGTTGCGACAGACGAAACGG
>CASFRQ010000094.1 GCA_949296785.1 uncultured Alphaproteobacteria bacterium | reverse complement strand
TGCGCGTTCAATCGCGCGAAAGCTTTGAGAGATTTAAAAGAAGGAAGAGTCGTTTTGTTTGCCGGCGGGACCGGGTTGCCGTATTTTACGACGGATACGGCCGGCGCTTTGAGGGCGGCGCAGATGGGATGCGACGCTTTTTTCAAGGCGACTCAGGTGGACGGTGTTTATGACAAAGACCCGAATAAATATTCGGACGCCCGCTTCTTTAAGATTGTTTCTTACCAAAAGGCTCTGGATGAAAATTTAAAAGTCATGGACAGGACGGCAATTGAAATTTTGCGGGAAAACAATATTCCCGCGTTCGTTTTTAATCAGCATCGTCCATGTGCTTTTCAGTCGGTTATGAGGGGCGAAGGCCTTTATACAATGATGAATAAAACAGGAGAAGATAAATGAGTTTTTCAGAATTAAAAACACAAATGGAATCGCGTATACAGAAAACGATTGAGGTGTTAAAGAAAGATTTAAGCGGACTGCGTACCGGCCGCGCCAGCACCTCTTTGCTGGATACAGTGGTGGTGGACGCTTACGGTTCCATGCTGCCTTTGAATCAGGTCGGTAGTGTCAGCGTTTTGGAAGCGCGCCTTTTGGGTGTCCAGGTTTGGGATAAGAATATGGTGAAGGCTGTAGAGAAAGCTATTACAAACGCCGGGTTGGGATTAAATCCAATGAGCGACGGTGCTTTAATCCGGATTCCGATTCCGGCTTTGAACGAAGAACGCCGGTTAGAAATGATTAAAGTCGGCGGGAAGTTTGCCGAAACGGCACGCGTATCCGTACGGAATATTCGCCGAGATGCTTTGGATGAGTTGAAAGCGCAAGAAAAGGCCTCTGAAATTTCCGAGGATGATTTAAAGCGCTATGAAGGTGAAGTACAGAAAGTCATTGACGCCGCGATTAAGAATATTGACGATATTTTAAAAACAAAAGAAGCGGAAATTAAGCAGGTTTAAGCCGGTTTTGGAAAAAATCAGGAAGAATTTGGCTCATAACTGTAAAACAGGGGGACTTTTAAGTATTGTCTTTAAGATAAAGCCAGTCTATAACTTAACCTATGGAGGAAGAGAGGATTTGGCTTTTCAAGCTCTTACGGGAAGACGGCACTTTCTTTCTTTTTAAGCAAAACTTGTTGCTTCTTTGCCTTCTTCTCCGGATTGACGGATAAAGAAACACGGGTAAGTTTGTTTTGTCGGTTTTATGGAAGGAACAAAAAACAGGAGTAAAAATGCAGAAGATTCCCACCCATCTGGCAATTATTTTGGACGGCAACGGCCGCTGGGCGAAAAAAAGAGGATTACCCAGAACCGCCGGTCATTTGGAAGGGGCGAAAAACCTTGAAAAAATGGCAAAAGTCGTTAAGGAAAAAGGGATTAAGTACCTGACGGTTTTTTGTTTTTCCACCGAAAACTGGAACCGGCCGGCAGGGGAAGTATCCATGCTGATGAACTTATTTCATGATAATTTAATGCGGGATGCTTCTGAATTGGCAAAAGCCGGTATTCGCCTTCATTTCATCGGAGAGAGAGCGCGTTTCGGGGAGGAGATGGCGGCAAGAATGGGGGAACTGGAGGAACAAACAAAGAACAATGATGATTTTCACATGGTTCTGGCTTTGAATTACGGCGGTCGGGCGGAAATTGCGGCGGGCGTCCGAAAAATAGCTCAAAAGGTAAAAGAAGGGGGCCTGCGGCCGGAGGAAATTGACGAACGGACGGTTTCGGAAAATTTATGGACGGCGGGGATTCCTCCTGTGGATTTACTCATTCGGACGGGCGGAGATTTGCGAATCAGTAATTTCTTGTTGTGGCAGTTGGCGTATGCGGAGCTGTACTTTCCGAGTGTTCCTTGGCCTGCGTTTAACGAAGAGGAATTGGAAAAGGCTTTGGATGATTTCACCTCCCGCGACCGTCGTTTTGGAGCTATTAAAGAGTCTTAAAAAGACCGGAGGCCGGAAAAAGTTTTGGGAGGTATCAAAACCGTTTAATCATCCGCGTATGGAAAGTTGTTTCAGGGAAAAAGGCAAGAATTTTTTAATCAAAGGAGTCTTGAAGGAAAGCTGAAAGTTTGAGAAAGCAACTTTTCACCGTTTAGAAAAGATACTCCGGCGAGGGGATGACAGGCAGGTAAAACTTAAAAGATGGAAAAGTTAAGGATTTATTCTGAAAAAGAACTGTACAAAAAGGCATAAGAGGGTCAAAAATAGGCAAAGTGAGCAGGGAAGAATAAAGTTAAAAAAACTGAGCAAGTAAAGAAAATAAAAAAAGAGGGTTAAATGATAAAAAGTAATTTGCTTTTGCGCTTGTTATCGGCGCTGGTGCTGATACCGG
>CASFRQ010000093.1 GCA_949296785.1 uncultured Alphaproteobacteria bacterium | reverse complement strand
TTACCGTCTTCACTTTCTCGTATTTTTCTATAATATCTTTTTCAACGACTTTATTTTCATCCAATGGCATATTTTCTACCGTCTTTTGCTGAGAGAAACTTTTTCTTTTAACTTCAAGGAATACAAGGTAGACGGAAATAAAAAATAAAACCCATAATGAAGCAAATGGAACAAAAGTCATAAAAAACAACAAAAAAGGCAAAAATATAAAAACAAACAAAAGAATATTTTCCAAATAATTTACAATTTCAAATAAAACTTCGCTTTTATATTTTTTCCCTATCCCCCATAAAATAAGGCAAACAGGATAAAAAGAGAGGAAAAATAAGGATAAAACTTTTTCAATCGGCACCCCCTCCGTCAGATACTCTCCATCTGAAACAATAGAAAAGTTAAAAATAAGAAGAGGAACTACGAATAAAAGAAGTATGAATTTTAATACCTGAAGAACTTGAAAAAATTGTTTCATTAAACCTCTCTTATAAAAATCATATCACATTTCTAATAAAATTTTTATCCTTATAAAAAAATCCTCTTTTAGTTTAATATCATAATATAAAATATCTGTCCAGATATTATTTTTTACCTAAGTAGCTACATATACATATGATAAAATGTTTTTTCAGTTTATTTATTTTTGTTTAAGATATAGTTTCTAAAATCATCATTAGTTCCATCTTTATAATATACTTTTACATCTCTAGGGCATGTTTCAAATAAACTTAATCCAGCTTGAGCACCCATTCGCCCTCTTTCATTAGCAATATTATCATAAAAACTTTCAATTTTTTCTTCATTCCTCAATTGATCTAGCTTTATATTAAAGAAAAGAATACTAATAAGTAGAGGAGACAATTCTTCATCTGAAAGATTATATTTTTCTTTTACACTTCTTGTAAAAGTATCAAATTCTTTTTTAGCATTTTTTGATGTCAAAAATTTAACGAATTTAAAATATGGTGTTCCTAACTGGTTTCCATATTCTCTTAAATCTGACAAATCCTTAGCGGCTTCAAGGCCATTGGGACCTCTCTTTGTCGCATCATAATTTGCACGACAATGTTCAAATTTATCTGAACCAATTAGAGCATTTGCATCTAATGAAAAAGCAGCTCTAGCAAAATCACCCACCGCCAAAAGTTTATCAATTTTATTACCTGGATTAATATAATCTTTTTGAACTAAAATAGAGTGAAAGGGCTCTTTTACCTTATTTAAATTTACCCACTTGTTTTTTATACCAGAATCATAATTTTTATATTTTTCATCTAAAATAGCTGCAGTTTTATTTCCATACTCAGGATTCTTAAAAATAGGACTATCTTTAAAATCTTGAACTGGATAATAATTCTTATAATATTCTACATCTTTATTTTTTTCCTTCTTTATAGAATTTATTAGTATTTCAAGTAGATTCACATCCTTGTTAACTTTCTGTATAATTGGAAATGCACCTTCAGCCACTGTGGCCACTTTCTTTATAATAGGAAATTTATCTTCAAGCTCTAAAAAAGTGTTCTTAATTCCATTAGATTCGTACATCGGTTCCAGATCATCTCTAGTTTTTAACCTAATATTTGTCCGTCCATCTTCCGGCATTTGCATGGCAGAGACAACAGGAGAGAAACCTAAACCTGCTTGATATCCTTCATTGGCATTTGCCGGAAAATTAAAAGTTTCGGCAGGAAAGGAAGCTGAGCCGTTATAGGCATCTTCCTGGCCGAAAATAGGTTTTACACTTCCGGCAAAACTTAATTCCGCCGGCAGAGGCAAGCCTTTATCCTTAAAAACTTTAACGGCCTCCTGAGGCTCCGACAAACGCATATTTCCGTTCGGATATTTTTGCCTTAATGCCAAGAACTCTTCCGCCGGCATATATTCTTCCGTTTCACCCATATCTACTTTGACTTCTCCGTCTCTGCGAGCCCAATTGGAGAGCATCTCTTTTCTTTGTTGTTCCCATTCGGGATCATTAAATATACTGGACATTTCGTCCTCCTTTCACATTAAATTGTTAAATGATATTGAATAAATATTTTTCTTTTCCGTTTATAAAAAAGAAAAATTGACATGTTGCCCTTCCGCCGCCGTTTTAACGCCGCCGAAGGATTCCGCCCGCCTTTATAAACAGACGGATTTTCTTTCTCCTTTTCGGAATACGCGTCTCCGTCCGGGAAAAATTTCATAAAAAAACCGCCTCTGTCACCAGGAAACGGCCTTCTTTTTTTCTTTGAATAAATCTTCAATGTAAATCTTGTCTTTTGAATAAAGCTTCGGTTCGCCGAAATCTCTGACGGGTTCCGCAAAAGTCAAGGCCAAAGAGTCCCCCAAATCCGGCGAACGCCCCAAGCGTTTTCTGACCTCTTCTTTGCTTTCCAGCTGCAACCGGCCGCAGGAGTCGTATTTTTTCCGAACGCAGGTTAAATCCTCCAGCAATCCGTCCTCTTTCGGCAATTGCACCGGCAATTCTTCCGACGACAGCCATTCGCGAACGGCATCCCACATTTCCGCGCGCTTATTAACATACCTGTCCGGTAAAAAAGCTTTCGCGCCGAAATTAACGCCGCGAACGATTTCTCCGTACCCTCTGTCCTGTAAAATATCATAAACGCCGGCGCCGGTATTTCCCAAGTCCAAAAAAATCCGGTAAGGATGACAGGTTTTAATCAGCGCTGTCAAATGATTGGCCACTTCCACCGTGTCCATACTGTCCAGTAGTTCAAACTTAACGCCGTAGCGGCCTTTTCTAAAAAACAAAGCCGTCTTGTCGGAACCAAAACGAGCGATATCCGCTCCGATAATCAAAGGACTGGAGGAAGAAAGCATTTTCCCCTCAAAAGCTTTCAAAACCAATCCGGCGGCGATAAGAGTGCTGTCCGCCTGACTTTTGGGTTCTCCCAGCCAGATATGGGGATATTCCTGAGGCCGGGTTTCCAAACATTTTTGCGCCTGGAACTTAATTTCCTCCGGACAAAAAGGATTATCCGTATAATTGACTTTGCGAACCAAGGTCCTGTCATCCGGATGAGCCCCCAAAATTGTCCAAAGAGGGTCGGTTTCCTCTTCCCTGTTCATTGAAATCCAGATTTCCGAATTTTCCTTTCGAATCGTCGGATCCAGAATGTCCCAAGATTTCTTTGTGATATATTGTCCCTCCTCTATCCAGCAGATATCCGCCCCTTCCAACGACTTTATTTTTCCGGCGTCCTGATCCCGAAGACCTTTGAAAATGATACGCGTCCCGGTCAGTTTGTTTTCTATTTTGCGTTGGGAAACTTTATAATCCGTCAATCCGAGAGTCTCTATCCTGTCTACAAGCAACTTGTAAACCGACTCTTTGATGCTTTCCTGAATTTCCCGAACGCAGACGATGAAAAGCTTTTCCATTCTTCCTTTTAGCAACAAACTGTCCGCGAACGCGTAACTCTTTCCGCCGGCCCGCCCTCCGTAATAAAGTTTGTATCTTATCTTTTCCTTTAACAAAGGACGAAACACGGCGGGGATAATGATTTTTAAAGGCTTTGACTTTTTCATTTCAAATCCCCTTTGATAAAAAAACTGATTGATGTTTTAAACGCGGCAAGCATAAAAAAAGCCTCCGAGAAAAATACCTCAGAAGCTTTTTGCTTATACGCTTAGCGTTAGTATACCTAAAATAGCATTCTCGTTTATTCTTGTCAAGAATAAAATTTAACTTTTTTTAATTTTTTTATCATTTCTATTCCCAACACCGCTGTTTTCCTGTTTTTTCAAGAAAAATTATTTTTCGTGCTGAGCTTTTTTTAACCGTCCGACAAGACGCGATAAATCATTTTTTTCCGCTTTCGGATGCGAATCGGGATAAACAAGCTCCATCCCATCCGCAAAAATCTTTCCGTTGGAAGAAAGTTGGAAAGCATAATACTTGGCGTCGTTCAGCTCTTCCCTGTCTTTTCCGTATGAGTCTTTGACATTTTCGTGGACGCCGATATACTTAACGCGTATTTCTGTCCCCGTATCCTTCAAATGATTCTCTGATAAATCCAGAACATGGCTTTCCGGATAAACGGATACCCTTAGGCCTGCGTCCACAACCCTTTTCCGCATCGTTTGGATATGCTCCTTCGTCCCGTGAACGGGAATCACCGTCATTTCCCGGCTGTTGTTTTCTTTAAAGAACGGATACAGGATTTCCGACTTATCTTTACCGGAAGCGTGTCCGGAACTGTAAACCTGGCTGTTAATCTGCACATTGCCGATTTTCTCGGGTAATTCCTTCGGCATATAAATATCTTTATGTTTCAAAGACATCTTCTTCATCAAAAGAGAATACTCTTTCTCATTTCCCGGAATATATCCCTGAAGATTGACAAAGACATCCGATTTGCTTTCGCCAGGCAAACAGACCCTATTGTTCACCAGTTTATCCGTAAAAGAATCCGGTTCCATATGACTTCCCGTCACTAAAACAGCCTGCATTTCGGGAGCCAATGTTTCTTTTCCCTTTAATCTGTCCAAAGGAATAATCGGCAAAGGAAAATCTTCCGGATGATAAAATTCCTGCCGGCGCAGAATTTCATAATTCGCCAAAATCGCACCGCCGCCCAGCAAAACCGCTTTTTTCCCGACGGCCGCCGCCGCTTTGTTAAACGAGCTGAGCCTTTCCATGTTCGTCCCGATCATCGTGGCGACAATCCGTTGATTCCTGTGTTTTTCAAAAAGAGCCGTCAACCCCTCTAACGCCTTTGTTTCACTTAGAGTATCCGTCTGCAACCCGGAGCGGGTGGAATCATCAATAAAGTAGTCAATCCCTCTTGTTTTCAAAATTTCGCCCAACCGGTCAAAATCAAAAACATGCCCTAATTTCATATCTTGCGTTAATTTATAGTCCCCGGAAAAAAGAAGGTGGGTAGACGGCGTCTCCACATAAAACCCGACGGAATCCGGTATAGAATGGGAAACCGGCAACGCTTCAACTTTAAAAGAACCGACATAAAAAGCGTTTTCTTTTCCCGTTCCGATCGGATAAGTGTCAAAAGAATCCGGATCCACCATATTTGACTTTTTGGCATATTCATTCAAAACGCCCAAAGTAAAAGGTGTTCCGAAAATCGGCGGAACATACATCTTTTTTTCCTGAGCCAACCGCACAAAATCCACAACGGCACCGATATGATCCAAATGACCGTGCGTTAAAAGAATCCCGTCTATTTTTCCAAGATAAGGCATAAAGTTCGGAATAATCCTATCAAACTCTTTGGAAATCTTATCCGAAAACATTAAACCGCAATCCACCAGAAGGTTTGTTTCCTCCTGGCCGTCTTTACAAGTTAAAAGCATTGAGTTGGCACCGATTTGATTGGGATTGTTTCCGCCGATAAGCGTTAAAGAAGTTTGACTCATTTTTTGTTCCTTTCCTTCAGTCTGCTTTCGTATAATTTACTATAAGTTATTTAAAGAAGCTTTGCAAGAATTATTTGACAAATTTTTGTACAATTTACCGTTTCTAAAAAATATTCTATTCTGTTTGTTCCGCGTCCAAACAACTGAAAGGAAATAAACTTCCCTCCGAATAATGAAAATAATATGGGTTCATTCAAGTGTCCCTCGCTCATCCACAAAACTTCACAAGCCTTACGACTAAACAAAAATGTCTGCATCCGTCTGCTTGCCCAGGCAGCGTTATATTCAAACCATAAAAAAGCCCCACTCAAAGTATGGGATTCTTCACAAGCGAGACACTCACTCACGAAACCCGAGAACGCCTAAAGAGCGTCAGATAATCAGACGGTCTGATAGGATGACGCTTCCTAGCAGCCCAAAGCAGTTCTGTAGCAAAAATAAACAGACTGTACGCTTTAGTTAATTTCCTATATGCTTAACTCTTTTTTGAACGTTTTTTTCCTGTTGCTGCGATATAACGGAGTCCCCTTATCCCCGTTTAATAAAACCCTTCCTGACTTTACCGCAGATATCCGCCTTCTGTCCTCAGGCGGCATTTTCAAATAAACTCCTTCCGCTATATCCTTGGGCGAATACGACAAGCTATGAACACTGCTAAATAGGACATTGCGATACAAAAAACGCCCTTATTTATGCTTATATTAAATGAGGTACCGGACCGTCTGTCAAAACAGCCAAGGAGTTTT
>CASFRQ010000092.1 GCA_949296785.1 uncultured Alphaproteobacteria bacterium | reverse complement strand
CCAGCATTTGAGCCGCCTTTATCCGATTGCCTTTTGTTATTTCCAAGGTAACCATCCATAAAGGCCTTTCCACTTCCCGAATAATTTTTTCATACAATCGGGGCGTTAAAAAGTTCAAATCCTGAGTGGCGTAAAAAGCCCTCAAGTACCCTTCCAAAACAAAACCGATACCGCTTTTTCTCTCTTTGAGATGAGCCGTTTTTTCCTCAGGCAAAGCAAAATTGTTCTTTTCCGCATCCCCCTCCTCTTCCGAGGCAGATGATAAACGCCTTTGAACCTGCTTTTGAGCAACAGAATTTTTCGGGTCTTTTTCCGTATTCATTTTTTATATCCGAGTCCTTTTATCCGGCGTCTTCAAAAAAATCCATAATCATCCGTTCAATTTGCCGGACATCCGTCTGTTTGAAAACTTTTTCTTTAAACTCCTTGCCCCCCGCGCGACCTTCAGCATACCAGGATAAATGCTTGCGCGCAACAAAAATGCCGTGCGGCAAGCCGTAAAAATCCGCCATTTCGCGAAAATGCGCCAACACAACCTCCGCCGGGGAGGAAAAAGCGTTTTGCGGCACGAACCTGCCTTTTTCCTTCTTTTCGGACCTTTGAAAGCATTCTTGAAACGCCGCTCTTTTTATTTCTTTAATATTATGAGCCCGAGGACTTTCTTTTTCCTCGCTCTCCGGCCGTTTTCCCATTTTTTCATTTTTCCTTGAACAGCTTGCAGAAAAAAAGGAAGTTTTCTCGTCGGCTTGATTTTCTTCAATAACAGGAGAACTTTCCAAAATATGTAGAAAACAACCGTCTTGCGCCGCCTTCAACACCCCCTTATTATCGGAAGCATAAGGATGCCGCCCCTTCTTTCCGCCGTCCGAATTGTCGCAAAAACAATCGCCCTCCTCCATTTCGGCCAGTAACCAAGGGCGTCCCAGAATGCCGCGCCCGACCATCACGCCGTCGCATCCGGCAAAAGCTTTTTTTCCCCAAGCATCCTCTGGACAAGCAATATCTCCGTTGCCGATAATGGGAACGCCGACAGATTCCTTAACGTGCCGAACACAGTTCCAGTCCGCTTTTCCCGCATACCCGTCTTTTGCCGTTCGGCCGTGAACCGCGATAAAAGCGGCGCCGGCCTCTTCCATTTTAATGGCAAAAGAAGCGATATCAAAACCGTTTCTCTCATTCCATTCCAAGGACCAGCCGTTGCGGATTTTAACGCCGACCGGGATAGATACGGCTTGGCTGACCGCCTCCGTTATTTCCATTGCCAAGCCCGTTTTTTTCAAAAGAGCCGCCCCTTTTTCAGAGCGCAACACCTTCTGCGCCGGGCATCCCATATTGATATCCAGGGCAAAGGCACCCTCTTGTTCCAAAATCAGGGCGGCATCTTGCATCTGTTGCGGCCTTTTTCCCAAAAGCTGAATGATCATCGGCTGACATTCCGCCAAAGTTCCCAATCTTTTCAGTTCTCTTTGCGGATGACACAGAAGGCAGTCCGCCTCCATCATTTCCGAATAAATCAGCTGGCCGCCGAACGCACGCACCATCCGGCGGAAAGGCACATCCGTCACCCCCGCCATCGGCGCCGACACCATCGGATGCGCATATAACGCTTTCCTTATTTTTTCGCTTTTTTCTGCGTTAGTATTGTCTTGATCTTTCATTTTCATCTAAAAATCGGCTTTATCAAAAATACCCCGGTTATTTCCGTTTGCTCCCATCCTTTCGGCCTTTACGGCAAAAAAATGATACTTCCGTCCCTCTTTTGACCGTTGACCGTCCCCCGCTTTTGTTTTTAGGCCCGTTTCGGCCCGCTCCTTTTAAGCTTCTTTCAGACGATGGGTCCTGTTTCCAACCCATACAGGATAAAAGGCGCGTTGACTTATTGTTCAAAGGCACCTTCCAACCTTATTTTTCCAAAGCGTACGGACGCATCTTCTGAATAAAAGGTTCCGCCTGCCGCATCACTTTTTCTCTTTGTTCTTTTGATAAAGAAGAAGCGGCGGCTTCCAACTCCGGCGAAGAAGCGAACAACTCCCCTTCCTCTTCATAAGGAAACATGGAAGTCACGGACAGATACAGCCATAAATAAGACTTTTCCAAATCTTTGTCGCAACCGGTTCCGTCCCTGTAAAATTCGGCCAACTTTTTCTGAGCCAAAGCGTAATCCATTAAAGAGGCCTGCTCATACCAGTAAAACGCCTCTTTTTCTTTCCCTTCCTTCAAAAAAATCTGCGCCAGACGGCACTGCGCTTCAATGTAACCTTTCTTGGCCGACTCCTCATACAAACGTTTTGCTTCCGCGTAATCAACTTTTACGCCGTGTGCACCTGTTTCCAAAGCCTTGGCCAGCTCGTACATACTTTCGGCATCGCCGGACTGCGCAAACTTCTTATGCCACTGCAAATCCCACTTATCATCGCCGGTTACCTTGCCCTTGACCGGCTCGCTGGCCAAAATCAGGTCCATATTGCGCAAAGCTTCTTTATCCCCTTGTTCCGCCGCTTTTTTATACCAGAAAACCGCTTCCCTTAAGTCCGGCAGAACGCCTTTGCGGCCGAAGTGATAAATTTTTCCCAAAGCGAACTGAGCCTCCAAATGTCCCTGCGCCGCCGCTTTTTTCAACCAGGAAACAATCCTGTCATTGTCTTTATTGCGAAAACTTTCATACAAAGCCGCCAAACGAAACTGCCCTTCCGCGTCGCCGGCCTGCGCCGCCTCATAGTAATATTTGAACGCCTGCCTTTTGTCATGAAACCTTTCTTCATACATCCGGCCCAATGCAATCCAATCGGAACGGTCTATAAAGTCAAAAACCGGCTCCGTCTCTTTTAATTTTTGCATGTCAAACCGAGCAGAGACCGCCTCTTTTTTATCGCTCTTCTTTATTTTTGCCGTCTCGTCGGCGGACTTTTCCGCCTTTCCCGTTATAGGGGGCAAAACTTCCTCGGCCAAAGCAAAAGGCGCTTGCCCAACCTCCGCCGCAAGAATCGCTCCCACCACTATGACAACGCCGCGTTTCATTTTTTTAAATTGAATTATCCCGTAAAATCAGGTACACATAAAAAATCATATTTATTTTAATATAAAAGAAAAGCTCATGAAAACACAACAAAAAAACAAATCCGTCGTCATCGGCGCGGGTCTGGCCGGGTCGGAAGCGGCCTGGCAACTGGCAAACCGAGGCATTGAGGTCACCTTATTTGAAATGCGCCCCGAAAAAACAACGCCGGCGCATAAAACGGCGGAATTTGCCGAGCTTGTGTGTTCCAACTCCCTGCGTTCCGATGACTATATGCACAATGCCGTCGGCCTGATGCACGAGGAAATGCGCCGGGCGGGTTCTCTTATCATGCGGGCGGCGGACAAACATAAAGTGCCGGCGGGCGGCGCCTTGGCCGTGGACAGGGAGGCTTTTTCCAAAGAAATCACTCAAACGCTTTCTTCCCACCCTCTTATTAAGATTGTTCATCAAGAGGCACTCTTGTCCGATTTTCTGAACGACGCGGAAAAAACGTCCGTTATTGTTGCCACCGGCCCTTTGACTTCCGACAAAATGGCGGAAGAAATGCAGCGACTGACAAAGACGGACTCTCTGCACTTTTTTGATGCCATCGCGCCGATTGTTTACACCGACTCCGTCAACATGGACAAAGCGTGGTATCAATCCCGCTATGACAAAGGAGACAAAGAAGATTACCTCAACTGCCCTTTAACCAAGGAAGAATACGAAAACTTCGTGCGTCTTTTAAAGACGGAAGAAACCGTCCCCTTTAAAGCATGGGAAAAAGACACCGGTTATTTTGAAGGATGCCTGCCGGTAGAAGTTCTTGCATCCAGAGGGCCTGACACTTTGGCTTTCGGCCCGATGAAGCCGGTCGGCCTTCGCAACCCGCATCAGGGGAACACGCGCCCTTACGCCGTTGTCCAACTGCGTAAAGAGACAAAGGATGGCCGCCTGATGAATATGGTCGGGTTTCAGACAAAGTTGACCTACGGCGCGCAAAAGCGGGTCTTTACTCAGATTCCCGGATTGGAAAATGCTGTTTTTGCCCGTTTAGGGGGTATTCACCGCAATACTTTTTTGAAGTCTCCCGAACTGTTGGATAACCGGTTGGCTTTCAAGGCTTGGCCTCATATCCGGTTGGCTGGGCAGGTTTCCGGTTGCGAAGGGTATATTGAAAGCGCCGCGATGGGTTTTCTCGCAGGCGTGTTCACCGCTTTTGAAACAAAAGGGAAAGAGGCCCCTCTTCCGCCCGAAGAAACGGCGTTCGGCGCGATGCTGCGCCATGTAACGGAAGGAAATGCGGATACTTTCCAACCGATGAACATCAACTTCGGCCTGTTTCCGGAAATCGTTCATGAGGGAAAAAAGAAAAAAGGACGCGATAAAAAAGAACTGTACGCTACCCGGGCACTGGAGGCTTTATCCGGCTGGCTGGAAGCCTTATCAGGGTAGAAACTTTATGTTTCCTTATTTTCTGTCTACCCTCCTCCCTCCCCCCGGATTCTCTTTTTAACCAAATCTACCTAAGGGGACTATCTTTCTTTTCCCCTCTTACCTCGGCAACAAACCCTTCTTTGAAAAAGGCTGCATCCCTTTTTCTCATAAATGTAAGAAAAAAATCCATCATATTTTTTCTTTCTACAAACAGTAAACTGTAAGTAAAAAACCATTCCGCAATCTAAAACAGCCTCTCAGGGCCGTCTTTTTATCCTCATTTTTTTAATAAAGGGCATATTTTAATTATGATGAGAATAGGATAAAAATCCGTTTTTTAAATAAGGAATGCTTATGTTTTACCTTAAACCAAGGGCACCCCATTTATCTATGGCTTATCCCTCATATTAACCGAAAACAATCCATCTCCCTATGCTTCTATTTATTCTCTCCTTCTTCTTTTATTTATTTCGTTTATTCAACCTTCTGAAAAAGTCGCTTGAACGATAAAATCTCTTTTTCAAATTTTAAGAGAACTATCCTATATAAATCACGATTCAATCTATAATTCTTATTATACATTCGCCCTCATTGAGTAAAGGCATAGACTCCTACTTATTCCGCCTCTTTTGTACGGCAGACGCTGAGCGGAAGCAGCATTGAACGCAGTTTTTCCGCCCTTTCCCTCATTTCCGCCGTTTTATCCGCCACCTGCCACCCCCACTCCAAAGGAAGGATAATTTTTTGCCCCGGCCGACCACAGGAAATTTCCTCCAAAAGCTGACCGTTTCTTTCATCATAAAAATCCCCGACCGTTATTTTTATCGGAGCAAACGAATAAGGGGAAACAAACTCCAACACCATTCCTCTTTTAATCTTATGCCGAATGGTTAAAATCATCCGGCCCTGCTCATCGTAACCAGCCACCTGGCCCGCAGCGCGCCAGGAACTTGTACTGGCCGTCGCGTCATAGTTCTGGCTTTCCGGCCCGGCGTTTCCTAAAAGAAAACCTGTCGTATACCCCCTGTTTTGCAAAGTTTCCAGCTCCGCCATAAAAGGTGCCGGATTAAAACTTTCAGGGTCTGCATAATAAGCATCTATGGCATGGCGGTAAGCATGCGCCGTTATGGCCACATAATGCTCCGATTTGTTACGCCCCTCTATTTTCAAAGAATTAACACCGCTTTCCAACACTTCTTTCAAAACCGGCATCGCGCACAAATCCCGAGAGTTCATCAGATAACTGCCGTGATCATCCTCCGACAGTTCAAAAAATTCGCCGGGACGATTTTCCTCCTCCAGATACATTTTATATTTCCAGCGACAGGAATGAGCGCACTTTCCCTGATTTGCGCTCCGCCCCGTCAAAAAATTGGAAATCAGGCAACGACCGGAATAGCTCATGCACATTGCGCCATGGATAAACATTTCCAAACGGATATCCGGACATTTCTTCCGGATTTCCCGGATTTCGGATAAAGGAACTTCTCTTCCCAAAACACACAAAGAAGCGCCCCTTTTCCGCCAAGATTGCACCGTCAGCCAGGAACAAACATTCGCCTGCGTGGACACATGCCTCGGCAAATCGGGCAGCCGTTCACCGACATAATCAAAAACGCCGGTATCGGCGATAATCACGCCGTCCGGACGAAGATATTTCAGCCTGTCCACAAATTTTTCAAGATTTTCAATATCCCGGTTATGCGTAAATAAATTTAGAGTCAGGTAGATTTTCTTATTCAAAGAATGCAAAAAGGCGATTCCCTCCTCCATCTCCTCCATAGAGATAGAAGTCTTGGCCCGCAAAGACACGGCCGGAACACCGGCATATACCGCGTCCGCCCCATACAACGCCGCCGTTTTCAACCTTTCCAAAGAACCGGCCGGCAATAAAAGCTCCGGTTTTTCAATAGCGTCCATTTTCATTTTCCCAACTTTTTATTTTTATCCTTAGCTTTTTAAAGCTAAAAAAAACACTCAAAAAGTCCCGTCCATCGCCGCCCGAACAATAAGAAGCCTTTTTCCTTTCAAACCGAAATGCTTTCAGCATCCGCCGGCCATTCGCACAAAAGAAACTCCTCTTTCCACTCTGGCCGACCGCAGGAAATTTCCTCCAAAGGGTGGTCTTTTCTTCTTTCCAACAGGCAAAATCCCGTCATCCGACCCAAAAGAGGTTATTTCCGGCATTTTCAGTCTTTTTCAAACCTGTCAAAATCTATTGATAACGCAAAGCCTCAATCGGGTCAAGCTTCATCGCCTTATACGCCGGATAACCGCCAGAAGCAATGCCGACAACCACCGCCACGGAAGCGGATACCGCCACCGCCCACAAAGAAACGGGAACCGTTGCCTCCATCACGGCACCGCCGATTTGAGACAAAGCGATACCGAAAACCAATCCGACAAAGCTTCCTAAAAAAGAAATCAAGACAGACTCCACCAAAAACTGAAACATAATCCACTTATTGGAGGCGCCGAGTGCTTTTCTCGTTCCGATTTCCCTTGTCCTCTCCGTCACGGATACCAGCATCATATTCATAATGCCGATACTTCCCACCAATAGGGAAATGGAAGCAATCAACGCCAACAAAATAGACAGCGCCCGACCGACGGAACGTACTTTATTCACAATTTCAGTCATGTCCCGAACCTCAAAATCATCTTCCTGCGTATCCTTGAGGTTATGACGAGCGCGCAGGCGATAAGTTACTCGTTGTTGTACGGCGGAAATCTTGCTTTCATCCTCCACCTTGACAAAAGCCACGTCCACCATTTGCGGCCGCCGGGACCCTTTCAGCCTCTGTCGTACCGTTGTCAAGGGAGATAGAACAATATTATCCTGATCCTCGCCGCCCATTCCTTGTCCCTTGCTTTTTAAAGTGCCGATAACGCGAAAAGGCAGGTTTCTGATACGGATATATTTGCCGATAGGGTCGTCCATGCCAAATAACTCGTCCACCACCGTCTGTCCCAAGACGACGACGGAAGAAGCAGACTTGATATCCTTGTCCGTAAACATCGTTCCCCTGTCAATTTCCCAGTTGCCGACAATCAAGTAGTCCGGAGAAGTTCCCATAATACGGGCGTACCAGTTAATCGGCCCGTACACCATTTGTCGGCTGGTGCTTATCATCCCGGCGACAGCCGTCACATCTTTAATATCTTTCAAAGATTCCACATCGTCCCTTGAAACGGTATATCTCCCCTGAGCTGTCCGGATACCCTTGCTCCGTCCGACACCGGGAACAATCAAAAGCAGGCTGCCGCCCATAGATTCAAATGTCTCGTCAATATACAATTGTATCGCCTGCCCGGCAGAAACCATAATCACCACCGCACACACCCCAATCATAATGCCCAGAGTTGTCAGGAAAGTTCGCATTTTGTCCGCCATAACGGACAACCAGGCCTCCTTAAAAATCAGTTTAATCATCTTATCTTCAAACCCCAAATTTAAATCCGCTCACCCTCTGCGGTCCAAATAGGCCCTTACCGGCCCGTCATACTCCTTTATCCCGTCGTGGATGCGAATCAGTCTGTCAGCATAAGAAGCGATATCCTCTTCATGCGTAACAACCACTAAGGTCATTCCCTGTTTATGTAAATCAACAAACAAATCCATGATTTCGTGACTGGTCGCCGTATCCAGATTACCCGTCGGCTCGTCCGCGAAAATAATCTCCGGAGAGTTTATCAGAGCTCTGGCAATCGCCACCCTTTGCTGCATGCCGCCGGACAACTGATTTGGATAACGTTGCCCATACCCCTCCAGTTTGACTTTTTTCAAAAAGCGCTTGGCCAGCTCGCTGCTTTCCTTTCCCGCTTTTCCGGCATAAATTAAAGGCAAGGTTACATTATCCATAATCGTCCGCTTCATCATCAGGTTGAAGCTTTGAAACACAAAACCGATTTTCTTATTCCGAATGGAAGCCAGCTCCTTATCCGAGGCTTTGGATACCTCCACCCCGCCCAGGATATAAGTCCCGTCCGTCGGCTTGTCCAAACAACCCAAGATATTCATCAAAGTGGACTTGCCGGAGCCGGAAGGCCCCATAATCGCGACAAATTCCCCCTCTTTGATTTCAAAATTCACATCTTTCAAGACATTTTGAAACATGCCGGCGTTCATAAAATAGGTTTTATAAAGGTGCCTCACCTCTATCACTTTTTTATCTTCGGGCATCTTCAACCTCTTTCCATGTCTTTTTTACCTTCTGTGCCAAACCCTTTTCAGACGGGCACTTTGAATTTTCCTTTGCCGACCGTTACCTTTTGCGCGGCATCGTGTACTCGGACACAATTTCGTCCCCTTCTTTCAACCCGCTTACAACCTCTGTATAGTCAATATCGGAAATACCTTTGACAATCACATGGGGAACCAACTTCCCGTTTTCAAAAGTGAACACGCGCGCCTCGTCCCCCTTTAACCGGGCGGGACGCCCGCCTTCCACGAACGGACGCAAGCTTTGCGGTACTTTAAATTGCAGAACCGTGCTTTCAACCTTCAACACATCCTTTTTTTCCTGAATCAAAATAGTCGTAAATGCCGTCATGCCCGGTAAAAGCCTTTTATCCTGATTGTCCACATCAATCACGACGGTGTACATAATCACATTTTGATCTTCCGTCGGATTTAAGCGAATTTGAGACACCACACCTTTAAAAACCTCCGTCGGGTATGAATCCACCGTAAAAGTAACGTCCATCCCTTTTTTTATCACACCGATATCCGCCTCCGAAATATTGGCCTCTATCTGCATCTTTTTTAAATCCTCCGCCACCGTAAATAACTCCGGCGTTTGATAGCTGGCCGCGACAGTCTGCCCTTCTTCCACGACTTTGGCAATAATTGTGCCGGAAACAGGGGAAACAATCATCGTGTACCCCAGGTTTCTCTTGACCTTGCTTAAAGCCGCCTCCGCCGCCATCAGATTTGACTTTTCGGTTTCAAGTTGGATTTCCGCCTCTTCCAACTCCGCCTTGGAAATCAGTTTTTCATCATAAAGTTTTTTTAAACGATTGTAATTCAGACGAGCGATTTTCAACTTGGATTTCGCTAAATCCAAAGAGGCCTCCGCTTCCTTAAGGTCTTCTTTTAAAATAGACTGGTCCAGTTCGGCCAAAAGCTGCCCTTCTTTAACCTCATCGTTATAATCCACCAAAACCCGTTCAATCGTCCCGGAAACCTGCGTTCCGACGGAAACGACATTTATCGGTTGCAAAGCGCCGGACCCGGTAACAGTCTGTGTAATATCCCCTTTTTCAATCTTTGTAAAAACAAACTGTTCCGCACTTAACCCTTCTTCTTTGCCAAAATGCCAATACGCGGCGGCCACACCGGCGATAAGCAAAACACCCAAAACAAGTTTCAGTTTCATTAAATCCTCTCCATATTTCCGATTGATTTCAAAAGCGCGTTCTTTTTTACAATCAGTTGATAATAAGCCGACGCATTGTCTTTCCTCGCCTGCGCCAAAGTCGCCAAAGTATCCAGCCAGGTCAGAATATCCCCCTGCCCCACTTCATAGGAGCGTCGGGCAACCCTTTCGCTTTCCGAAGCGCTGTCCAAAAGGCTCTTGACTTCTTCCAAATAAACACAGGCATGATCGTATTCATAATAAGAGCGCCACACATCCTGTGCCACGGCATCTTTTAAAGTCTCCAAAGCCTGAGCCGACTTCAAGTGTTGATAAGCCGCCTGCTGTGTTCGGTAAGTCTGAGAAAATCCCGTAAAGAAAGGGACGGTCACTTTTAGTCCGACGGAACTTCTGTAATCCTCCGTACTTCGCTTCAAATCGTCGGCATAAGAAGCAGAAGCGGACAAAGAAATCCTCGGCATTCCTTCAGCTTCAACACTTCGGATATTTTCAAAAGCCGCTTTTTTCTCCAAAAGAGCCGCCTTTAAATCCGGACGAGAGGCAAAAGCATACTCAATCAAACTCTCCGGCGTTCCGAACACCGGCATTTCATCATCCGTCAAAGAAAACGGCGTTTTTTCAAAAACAACCGGCGCGTAAGGCGGCAAACGAACATAAGACAGAAGCTCCCCTCTTTTAATTTCAACATTTTTTTGAGCCTCTTTCACAGCGATGACCGCCTGGGCATAAGCTGTTTGCGCCTGCAACTTGTCCAGCATTTTTGCCAATCCCAGGTCAAACCTTCTGGAAGACACTTCTAAAGCCGTTTGATAAGCTTTTTCGGAAACCTCGGCGCTCTTTTCCTCATCCAAAGCCGTCAGATAGGCGTAGTACGCCTCAATCACCTGATACACCAGTTCCTGCATGTCTTTGTTATAGGAAAAGCGGGCAGCGTCCAACAAATAACGCGCCTGCCTTGCTCTGGCCGAGCGGCCGGAAAAGTCATACAAAAGATACTCCAAAGAAATGCCCGCCCCCAAAGATGACGAATCCGAATGAACATCCGAACCGTCTTGTTTGGAAGAGGAAACATCCAAATCACCCGTCCCCGTCAAAGACGGCATATATTCGGACAGACTTTCGCCATAAGCGGCCGCCTGAATTTTTGCCGAAAGGTAGCTTTGTTTCAAATCCGGATTTTGGCAGACAGCCATCTCTATCAAGTCAAAAAGAGTCAAAGGCCTTTCCTGAATATCCGGCGAAACGCATCCTTCTCGGACGGCCTCGTCATAAACACCGAAGGGATCAAAAGGCGTTTTTCCCGTTTCATCTTTACCGCCCGCTATTTTTTCAGCATGGGCGCCAACAGCCAAAAGGCAAAGACATAAAGATATTTCAAAAGTCTTTTTAATTTTTTTCCGAGAAAAAAACATTTCCTTCAAAATCCCTATTATAAAAAGCGGAAAAAATGCCGCTGTTCCCCGTCAAAAAGCCGATGCGTTCAATAAAATCAATTTAATTTAAAATTTTTTCTATCCTTTAGCAAGGAAAAATAACCTTCCGGTTGTTTTATTTGTACACATTTCTTAATTTTTCCAATAAAATATACGGTATTTCTTTAATCTTTTCAAGCATTTCCCTGAAAACTTTTTTCTTCCCGCCTTACTCCTTCCAAAATAAATTTCTTTATAAAATAAAAAGCTTAAGAAACCCTTAAGAAAATCTAAAGATAAAAATCTTGCATCCGAACCATCATTTTTGATATGCTTATTCAGCTTTGGAGAAAAAGGAAATAAAGGAAACGCTCTTCCGACCCGATTTAACCATGGCATAAAGAAAATAGAAATAGAAATAAAAAAAGAGAAACGGCAATCCATGCAGATAAAATCCTTTGCAAAAAAATATTTAAAAAAAGCCTTAAAACACTTTTTTCAAATATCCGGCGTGTCTTTTTCATCCCGGCAAAGCTTGAAAAAAAGACTCTCTTCGCCACACCTTTACCTGTCAAATTGCGCCGGTTTTTTGGATATCCTTTATCTGTACGCCTTTTTACCGGAAGAGGTTATTCTCTTGACGCCCCCCTCCTTTTACAGGCTAAAAGGACTGCGTTTTTCCCTTATCCGATTTTTAATAAAAAAAGACAGTCGTTTCCGACCTTTTAATCCGAGGGAAAACTCTCACATACAGGAAGTCTGCCGTCTTTTAGAAGAAAAACATTCCTGCCTTATTTTTGCTCAAAGTCTGCCGTCCAAAACCGGCAACCTGGAAAAAGTTGACGAGGCGCCCGGCGTCATCGCCGACAAAACGGGTGCTCCGATTGTTCCGGTTTGGATTGAAGGGTCTCAATACGGCCTTTTTTCCGCGGCAAAAGAAAATCTTCCCTGCCGGCTTTTTCCGAAAGTCAGGATTTTCGTCGCGGATCCCGTTCCCTTTAAAATAAAGGCTTCTTATAAGAAAAATCAAGAATACATCTCCACTCTTTTATCGGATATTTTGCTTAACGCTTGTTTTAAAACGAGATGGGATAAAAAAAGTACTCTGTTTACCCGCCTGCTGTCCGTCAACCGCTTATACGGCGGCGCCTTCGGCAGTCGCTTTGCGGCGGAGGATATAAAGAGGGAAAAGTACTCTTACTCAAAGCTGCTGCGGGAAATTTACATTTTTGCCTCTTTTCTGAAGCCTCTTGGAAAATATCAGGAACATATCGGCATTTTTATTCCGAACAGCCTTGCGAATCTAATCAGTTTTATGGCGTTATCCGCCTTGGGACGCGTACCGGCCATGCTCAACCCTACCATGGGGGCGGCAAACATCCTTTCCGTCTGCAAAACGGTCGGGCTGAAAACCATTATCACCTCCAAAGTATTTATTGAAAACATAAAAGCGCAGTCATTACTGGACGCTTTGCTGGACAAGAACATCCAAATTATTTATACAGAGGATTTATTTGAAAATATTTCTCTGGCCGACCGACTGATAAGCTGGGGAAAATATCTTCTCAGATATAAACCCGCACCCCAGGATGCCAAAAGAAAAGGCGTCATCCTTTTCACTTCCGGTTCCGAAGGAATGCCTAAAGCCGTTGTTTTAAGCCAACAAAACCTCGTTTCAAATATTCTTCAATATCAGGCTGTCAACTATACCTCAAAAAAAGACATCGTTTTTAATGCCCTTCCGATGTTTCACAGTTTCGGCCTGACCATCGGAACTTTGATGCCTTTAATGACAGGTGCCGGCGTCTTTCTCTATCCGACTCCCCTGCATTATAGAATAGTACCGGATTTGATTTATGAAACAGGCGCCACCATTATGTTTTGCACGGATACTTTTATGAAAGGGTATGCCCGCAACGCCCACCCCCATGATTTCAGGTCCATGAGGTTCCTTTTGGGCGGAGCGGAAGCCGTCAAAAAAGACACAAGATCCGTTTACGCCGAAAAATTCGGTATCCGTATTTTGGAAGGATACGGCGCGACGGAGTGCGCCCCTATCGTCACGATAAGTTCTCTTATCTTTTACCGTCCCGGATCCATCGGCCGTTTTGTCCCGGGGATGGAATACCGTTTGGAAAAGCAGGAGGGCATAGACCAAGGAGCCGTCCTTTTCGTCAAAGGCCCAAATGTCATGATCGGCTATATTTACGCCGATGCCCCCGGTAAAATCGTTCCTCCTGAAGAAGGATGGTACTCCACGGGGGATGTCGTGCGAGTGGATGATTTCGGGTATGTCTATATTCTGGACCGGGTCAAAAGATTCGCAAAACTGGCCGGTGAAATGGTCTCTCTTACCTCGGTGGAGCTTCTGGCTTACAACGCCAGCGGTTTGGATTCCGCGGATTATTTCTACGGGGCAGTCGCCGTTCCGCATCCTCAAAAAGGCGAGCAAATTATTTTGGTAACCAATAATCGTTCTTT
>CASFRQ010000091.1 GCA_949296785.1 uncultured Alphaproteobacteria bacterium | reverse complement strand
ATAAAGAGCATCAAGGAGACATAAAATGGATTTAAATAACAAAAAATATCATCTGTTGCTCATTTTGATTTACATCGCGATTTTTTACCTTTGTTTTTTACTCTGTTCAAAAGAAAAAACGGAAAAGAAATTTTCCTTCCCGGGTATAGATACCGACATTGTAAAATTACCTTCTTCAGTAACTGAATACCTGTCCGTTTCCTCAAAATACAGTTCTTTTTACAAACAAGGTAAAAAATTTGTTATTTACTTTACCGGTATAGATTGTCCTTACGGAAAGACCTTTCAAGACAGGTTGGAACTATTGGTAAAAACCCCTTCAATTCAGCAAGAATATGCTTTTATCCCTACAGAAATTTCAAAGACTCACTATTTCCGTTCAAGACAGGAAGCGGAGGCTGAAATAGAATTCAACAATCTTTGCCATGAATTTTGCCTTATCAATCCCGGGAAACAAGAACTTTTTTATATCAACGGCATCGGAGAAAAAGAAGCCGAATTACTTACTGATATTTTTAAAACTCTGCAAAATTGGTAAAAAAACAGTCCTGTTTTTTGAACCGTAATTCTGCTTGAGTTTATTCTTCTTTTTGGAAAAAATCCCTCCTGCCCTTTTAAAACATTCACAAAACAGTAAGGCAGATGAAAAAATAAAAAATGGTGGGCGTGGCAAGGATCGAACTTGCGACCACTCCGATGTGAACGGAGTGCTCTCCCGCTGAGCTACACGCCCCGGCTTTTCTGATGAAAAGCAAAACTTTTTTACACTGTTTTAAAAAGAATTGCAAGAGGAAAAATCACTTTTTTATTTTTACCGATTGAAATGAAACACCTTCCGCACTTTTTTCTCCCCAAAATAAACGGATTTTAAACATACCCTTTATAAATTTTTATGATGGTCGCGAATGTTTTTAATAAATTCCAAAACTTCAGAAGAACTCTTATCCCCTTCTCTCATGGAAAGCATCACAACAGGAAAACCCAACAGGGTATTTGTGCGGAGCAAAATCCTTCTCACAAAAGGAAGTTTTTGGATTATTTTTTTTCCGTCTTTCAGGCGGATTTCAATAAAACGGTGCATTCCGACCGGGCTAAGGAAAACATCATCCACTTCTTCCCATGGAATGAATCCCAAAGCAGTCAAAGAAGACCTGTCTTCAATCCCTTTTTCAGAAATGAAAAGAATTTCTTTCGGGAAAAGCAATTTATAAACCAAATACAGAAAACTTAAACCAAAAAACAACAAACCGGCCCAGGCGAAAAAAGCTTCCCACACATTTCGGCTGACATATAAAACACAAAAGCAAACCGCCAAGACAAAAACATCGGCGGCCAACAACACGGCTAATTTTTTCCGACTGTGCCGGACAATAAGCGTTTCCATATTCCCCTCCCTTAATTATGAACTTTATTTTTTAATAAATATAAGGTTTTTTCTTTAATTTTTAAAGAAATTTTTCATTTTTTTTCAAAAACGACCCGTTTTTAAGAAAAGCGTTGAAGTCAGTTTTTCTTTAGTGATATAAAAAGAAAAGAGTATGGAGGAAAATATGTCTGTCAATTTAATTAACGAAAAAGATCTTAACGCTTATTT
>CASFRQ010000090.1 GCA_949296785.1 uncultured Alphaproteobacteria bacterium | reverse complement strand
CCGTTTCTTTGAAAAAAGGAATCGTTACATTTTGAACAGTCTGCAGATGATTGTAAAAATCCCGCAAAGGCCGGCTGAGTTCCACCTGTATGACATTCGGCGCATGAAAAAGTGATTGATACTGCCCCGTAAATCCACGGGAACCGCTATACTTGGGATGATTGACCACCGTTTTAATTCCGTGTTTTTCCGCAATTTCTAGGATATTTTCCAGAAAAGGAACCTCCTCTTTGCAAAACCCCTTGCCAATTCCCAGGCACATATCGAATCCGATATCCTTGTCAAAACCGTGAATATCCAAAAAGTAATGGTTTTGCAAAATATGTTGCGCCACATACTCTGAAATGCAGTCTTCCTTTTCGGAACACTTGACGCGTATTAAAGTTGAAAGACCGTTTTCCTCTCCCAAATACCGGACCAATGCGCCGGTAAACTTATCCGAAACCCTTTCTTTACCGGCCGAAACGCTCCTTGTTGCATGAGGCGCAGACAAAATCAGAGAAGAGGCTTTATCACAAAACTCAAAAGACTCTTCGCTCTGCAAATCTCCTTTCCAATGATTTTGCCAAAAAGCTTTGTCATATTCTTCAAAGATAGTATAAATATCTTTTTCCACAAACACACTCCTCAACAAAAATATGAACCTGAAAACAGAATTTTATTGTTTTTATTTCTTTTCAGCTTACCCGCAGACTTGCGTCATACAATCTTATCCGAAAAAACGCGTCCCGCTAAAATATGAGCATGCAGATGAGGAACCGCCTGCCCCGATTCTTTTCCGATATTAAATAAAAGACGATATCCTTTTCCCTGCAGGCCGGCCTGCGCGGCAACCTTTGAAATCGCTTTAAAATAACCTTCTTTTTCCTGTGCGGAAGCATGCGCCGTAAAATCGTCAAAATCCGTATAAGAGCCTTTCGGAATGACCAGTAAATGTACCGGTGCCTGCGGATGAATGTCTTTAAAAGCGTAAGAAAACTCATCCTCATAAACTTTTTCGGAAGGAATTTCCCCCCTTAAAATCTTAGCAAAAACATTTTCAGAATCGTAAGCCATTGTTTCCTCCTTTTTCAAAATCCACACCTTTTATACAAAACGAAGATTCTCCTCCCTTCGAATCGGAACACAGCAGACGGTTGATACCTTCGCCAATTCGTTTAACTGCGTTTCCGTCTGTAAAAAACTTTCAAAGAAAGCCTCCGTTCCTGCCTTAACTTCAAAAATTTCTCCCTCAAATTCTAAAAAAATTCAAAAGCAAACTTTTATCCCCGAATCGGAAGAGAAGGAGAACACGGTTGCCTCTAAACCGGTTTTCTTTTACTGTCCAACTTCATATACCCGACGGCACACCCGGCGAAAAGATGAAAACTTCCCAAGCTTCTGCCGCTTCTTACCCCCTCTTATTCTTTATCTTTATCCTGATTCTGTTTCTCATTTTCCTGCAACAAAGAGGACAAGTCAAACCATTTTTCCTCCAACCGCTGCCTTTCTTTCAACAGGGAAGACTGATCCTTTTGCAAAGCAACAATGTCTTCTTTAGAGGGCCGGCGCAGATAGGCTTCCTCAATAACAGAAAGCTGTTCCTCCGTTTTTTCCAGCTCCTTCTCCAACAGTGCGATTTGCTTTTTCAGGCGAGCTTTTTCCTGAGCCTTTTCTTTTGCCTGCCTTCGCTCCTTTTCTTTTTCCAAAAGCCGTTGTCGTTCCTCTTTTTCCTTTTTCTTTTCGTCTTTTCCTTCTTTTGAACTTTCAAGGACGTGACGGCGGTATTCCTCTAAATCCCCGCCAAATTCCCGGCAAAAGCCGTCTTCAATCAGCCAAAGGGTATCGCAAACCGCCTCCAATAAAGCCATATCATGGGAAATAAGGATGAGAGCCCCTTCATAGGCATTCAAACTATCGGTTAAAGCCTGCCTCGCTTCAATATCCAAATGATTGGTCGGCTCGTCCAAAATCAGCATCTGGGGCGCTTCCTGCGCTAAATGGCAGAAAAGCAAGCGTGTTTTTTCACCGCCGGACAAAAACTCCACTTTCGTCAGCGCCCTGTCCTGAATCAGTCCGAACGAGCCTAAAACAGTTCTTCCCTGTGTCGGCGTCTT